>CAMOGC010000021.1 GCA_946613955.1 uncultured Clostridia bacterium | reverse complement strand
TTACTGATAACCGGTGATACAGCGGTCGTAATAGCGGACGGTCAGGGACTGGCCGGGGACGAACTCCGGGAGGGGGAGCTCCGCGTCCCAATAGAGGCCGGTTTCCCGGACGCCGTGCTTATCCGGGTCGCCCAGAAAGGTCAGGCCGCGGAAGCGCACCCCGTCCACCAGGGAAAGCTCCGGCTCGACGCGGAGGAATTCCAGGGTCATTTCGTGATTCCGGCCGTGGAGGGCGTGCTCCAGATGCCGCTCATAACAGCGGAGGGGACGGATCATCAGATCATAATAAAAGATGGCGAAGCCGCCGCCCAGCAGGACGGAAAAGAGCGTCAGCAGCTGGGGACGGTTCTGCTTATGATCGTCAATCACAAGGGTAATGATAAACAGGGCGAAAAAGAGCGCCGAGACGGCATAAAGCACCAGGCGGCGGCGCCGGATCTGGGCCCGGAGGGATAAAAGATTGGATTCCGTATAGAGCAGACGCATAAAGAGCCTCCTTTCGGACAGGAATATAATGGAAGAAGGAGCGGAAAAAGTCAAGACGAAAAAAGTTAACAAAAATTTAAGAAAATTTTCGGCGAAGTTCTTGCGAATCCGAAAGGAGCATGGTAAAATGACCAAGTTAGCCCGATTGGCTGTCCGGGCGGCTGCATGAGTTGAAAAAGCTCATGTTCCGGCGGCCGATCCATGACGTCTCTTTCACGCGCTGCCCTGCCGCGCCTTCCAAAGCGGCGGGAGAGCGTTGCCGCGCCTCTGCTTTCACCAGGGGCCGGCGGAGCCGGGTTCCCTCTTTCCGCGGTGGGTTGCCGCGGGAGGGCGGACGAAGAGGCAGGCCGCATAACCGGCGGCCGGCGCGCGGAAAGCGGTTCCGCTTTGGGCTGCGGCGGGATCGGGGAGCCGCGCGAGTTCCCCAATTGACCAAGGGTCAAGAAAATACGGAGGTGTTTAGGACACATGGCACGCATTGCAGGCGTTGACCTGCCCAGAGAAAAGCGCGTTGAAGTCGGCCTGACCTACATTTACGGCATCGGGCTCACCACGTCGCAGAAGATGCTGGCGGAAGTCGGTATCAACCCCGACACCCGGGTAAAGGATCTCTCCGAGACTGAAATCAGCAAGCTGCGTGAGTACATCGAGCATCACCTGAAGGTCGAAGGCGATCTTCGGCGCGAGGTGTCCCTCAATATCAAGCGGCTGATCGAAATCGGCTGCTACCGTGGCGTTCGTCATCGTCATGGCCTTCCTGTCCGCGGGCAGAACACCAAGCAGAACGCCCGTACCCGCAAGGGCCCCAAGAAGACCATTGCCGGCAAGAAGAAGGCTACCAAGTAATTTCGAATGAGATCCGCGTTTTACGCGGGCTACGGAGGGAGAAAATTCAATGGCACCTAAGCAGAAGCTTAAGAAGGTTACGCGGAAACGCCGCGAGCGGAAGATCGTTGAGCGCGGCGCCGCCCATATTCGTTCTTCTTTCAACAATACGATCGTCACCATCACTGACACCCAGGGCAACGCTCTTTCCTGGGCCTCCGCCGGCGGGCTGGGCTTCCGCGGAAGCAAGAAATCCACGCCCTTCGCCGCGCAGATGGCCGCCGAAACCGCTGCCAAGGCCGCGATGGAATATGGACTGAAGACCGTTGAGGTTTATGTCAACGGCCCCGGATCCGGCCGCGAGGCTGCTATCCGTTCCCTGCAGGCCGCCGGCCTGGATGTGAACATGATCAAGGACGTCACCCCCATTCCCCACAATGGCTGCCGTCCGCCCAAGCGCCGTCGCGTTTAATGTGAAGGAGGACAAGCAAGAATGGCTGTCAATAGAGAACCTATCGCCAAGAAGTGCCGGACGTTTGATGTCAGCCCGGCCGTCATGGGCTATGGCAATAAGAAATCCACCCGCAATCCCGGCGGCAACCGCCGGAAGAAGGTTTCCGAGTACGGCGCGCAGCTGAAGGAAAAGCAGAAGGTTAAGTTTGTGTACGGCGTACAGGAAAAGCAGTTCCACAAGTACTATCTGAAGGCCGCCAACATGAAGGGCATCACGGGCGACAACATGCTCCGGCTGCTCGAAATGCGGCTGGACAACGTGGTGTTCCGTCTGGGTCTGGCCAAGACCCGCCGGATGGCCCGCCAGGTGGTCGGACACGGCCACATCCGCGTCAACGGGCAGAAGGTTGACATCCCGAGCTACCAGGTGAAGGTCGGCGACGTGATCACCCTGCGTCCCCGCTCCGCCGAATATGAGATGTTCAAGGGCCTTCGCGAGGGAACCACTGTGCTGACGCCCAAGTGGCTGACCTTCGACGCCCCCAATCTGACCGGTAACGTCAACGCGCTTCCTGTCCGCGAGGATATCGACCTGCAGGTGGCCGAGAACATGATCGTCGAGTACTACAGCCGTTAAAAGCGGGGAGAGCGGCCGCCCCATACGGGCGATCCTCTCTTTCGTCTGGAACCTATTGAGGAGGGTACCAATGATCGTCGAAATCGAAAAGGCAAGGATCGAATGCGTGGAAGTCGGCATGAACGGCAGCTACGGCCGTTTTGTGATCGAACCTCTGGAGCGCGGCTTTGGCCACACGCTGGGCAATTCCATGCGCCGGGTTCTTCTGTCCTCCCTTCCGGGCGCGGCTGTTTCCTCGGTTCACATCGAGGGCGTGCAGCATGAATTTTCAACGATCCCGGGCGTCAAGGAAGACGTGACCGAGCTGATCCTGAACCTGAAGAGCATGGCCTGCCAGATGTTCTCCGAGGGGCCGAAGCAGGTGACCCTGGACTTCAAGGGCCCCATGGAGATCACCGCGGGGGACATTCGGACGGACGACGAGCTTGAAATCGTCAACAAGGATCTGCATATCGCCACGCTGAACGAGGACGCGCATCTGCAGATGCAGCTGACCGTCGAGCGGGGCCGGGGATATGTAAGCGCGGACAAAAACAAGAATCCCAGCATGCCCATCGGCGTGATCCCCATCGATTCCATCTTTACCCCGGTAAAGAAGGTGAACTACACGGTGGAGGATACCCGTGTCGGGCAGATTACCGACTACGACCGGCTGACCCTGGAGATCTGGACCAACGGAACGCTGAAGCCCGAAGAGGCCATCAGCGGCGCCGCCAAGATCCTGATGGAGCATCTGGAGCTGTTCGTCGGGCTGACCAACCAGGTGATCCCTGTGAGCATGGTGCAGCCGGAAGAGGACAAGAAAGACAAGGTTCTGGAGATGACCATCGAGGAACTGGATCTTTCCGTCCGGGCGTACAACTGCCTGAAGCGGGCCGGCATCAACAGCGTCGCCGAGCTGGTTCAGAAGAACGAGGACGACATGATGAAGGTTCGCAATCTGGGCCGCAAGAGCCTGGAAGAAGTGGTACAGAAGCTTGAAGCCCTCGGGCTGGGCCTGCAACCCAACGAAGAATAAGTCGAACGCGCGGAGGACCGGGCTTCCCCCGGGATCACGCGCCAGAAGGAGGATATTCCCATGGCTAACCAACGCAAGCTGGGTCGCACGGCTGATCAGCGCAAGGCGCTGCTGCGCAACCAGGTGACCAATCTGATCTGGTATGGCCGGATTGAGACCACGGTCAGCAAAGCGAAGGAAGTCCGCAGGATCGCCGACAAGATGATCACGCTGGCTATTCGCGAATGCGACAACACCGTTCCGGCCACCAAGGAAACCCATAACGACAAGGGCCAGCTGGTAACGCTGGACGTCGTCAACGACGCGCCGTCCAAGCTGCATGCCCGCCGCATCATGATGGCTTACCTGTATGACCTGAAGGAAGCCAAGAAGGACGACGAGAACAAGGCGGAATACAAGGAGCGGACCAAGGACAACAAGCATCCCGTGGTCGAGAAGCTGTTCCGCGAAATCGGCCCCAAGTACAAGGCCCGGAACGCCGAAAAGAACTGCTCCGGCGGTTACACCCGGATTTACAGGCTGGGTCCGCGCCGCGGCGACGCCGCCGAAATGGTGGTTATCGAACTGGTGTAATTTATCGTTACGAAATATTCACAGACACATCAAGCAAGCAAAAAGCTCCCTCCGCACAAGGGAGCTTTTTTCATGCCGCGGCACAATCCAGGCAGAAGCGCCAGCGGAAAGAGCTTTACGGGAACAGCCGCGATCTGGCCAAAGGAAAGGAAACGGGCATGTTCATCAGCAGGCGGCCCTTCGGGGAAGGCTGGCCGACTCCTGCGCCGGGAGACGGGTTTCCGGTTATTTCAGACTGTCCAGCAGCGCTTCCCGCTCGTTGGGGAGGCTTCCGTCCATGACGACGGCGAGCAGCTTATTCAGGGCTTTTCCCACGGCGGGGCCTTTGTATCCCAGGGCCGTCAGATCCCGGCCGTTGACCGCCAGATCCTTCAGGGAAAAGCAGGGGCGCTCCGCGAGGAGATGATCCAGCGCCTGGTTCAGATCCTCCCAGTGCTCCCGGGCATGGGCCGGATTCCGGGTACCGGTAGCGATCCGGTCGGCCCGGTGGATGGTAAAGAGCGCGCGGAGATCTTCCTCGCCGAAGGCGTTCAGCCGGCGAAGGAGGAGGCGCCGATCCGTGCTGAGCGGGATATCGTGGGCCTCCACCAGGCGCAGAATCCGATCCGAAGAGGCCCGGTCGAAACGGAGCTTTTCCAGCACCTCCTTTGCAAGGCGGGCGGATACCTTCTGGTGCCCCATATAGTGGCCGACGCCCTTTTCATCGGTGGTTCTCGTATAGGGCTTGCCGCAGTCATGGAGGAGCATGGTCATGCGCAGCACCGGATCCGGCGGAACGCCCTCCACGGCCCGGATGGTATGCTCCCAGACGGTATAGAGATGATGCGGGTTTTGCTGATCATAGCCCACGGAGGGCTTCAGGCAGGGGATCAGGAACGTTATGACCTCCGGGAAGGCGCGGAGTATCCGGCCCACGCCCGGGCCGCAGAGGAGCTTGAGCAGCTCCGCCCGTATGCGCTCGGCGGCGACCCGCTCCAGGGTCGGATAGAGGGCGCGGACGGCGGATTCGGTTTCCGGCTCGATGGCGAAATCCAGGACGGAGGCGAAGCGGAGGGCCCGCAGGATCCGCAGGGCGTCCTCCCCGAAGCGAAGCGCCGGAGCCCCGACGCAGCGGATAAGCCCGGCGGCCAGATCCGCCCGGCCAGCGTAGAGATCCAGGACGTTTCCCTCCGGATCACTGGCCATGGCGTTGACCGTAAAATCCCGGCGGGCCAGATCCTCGTCAATCCGGTCCACAAAGCGGACAGAATCGGGATGGCGGTGATCGGTATAATCCCCGTCGACCCGATAGGTTGTGATTTCATAGGGAACATGATTCAGGACCACCGTCAGCGTTCCGTGTTTCAGGCCGGTTTCCACCAGATGCTCGCCGGCGAAAACGCGCCGCATCTCCTCCGGGAGAGCAGAGGTACACAGATCCCAGTCGCCGGGGATACGGCCCAGGAGCGAATCCCGGACGCAGCCGCCCACGGCATAGGCCGAAAAGCCCGCGGAACGAAGGCGGGAAAGGAGCGATATGACATCCTTCGGCAGCTGAATCATTTTACACGCCATACCGGTGCGGTACCGGACAGATAACCCATGAAAGTTCGCCGCAGAATTGAACTTTCACACTGCATCCAGAGCCGGCGGGGGTGAACGCCGCCGGGAAGACGGATAAACCCTTTCCATGATAAAGAAATGAAAGAAGGGTGTCAAGGTGGGCATTGATTCCTTCCGGCAATTTGATTATAATCGGGTTATACAAAAACATTGTGTTTGGAGAGGACAGTATGGCGGAGCGGATTGAGCATGATTCCATGGGCGAGGTGCGGGTGCCGGCTGAGCGGTACTGGGGCGCCCAGACGCAGCGGAGCAAAGAGAATTTTCCCATCGGCGCGGGGCTGGAAACCATGCCGGCGGAGATTATCCGGGCCTTCGGCGCCCTGAAGGAAGCGGCGGCGGAGGTCAATTTCCGCATGAAGCCGGAAAAGATGACGGAGGCCAAGCGGAACGCGATCCGGCAGGCGGCCCGGGAGATCCGGGAGGGGAAATGGAAGGATGAATTCCCCCTGGTGGTCTGGCAGACGGGAAGCGGCACCCAGACGAACATGAACGTCAACGAGGTTATCGCGAACCGGGGGAACGAAATCGCCGGGGAAAAAATCCTGCATCCCAACGACGACGTCAACATGAGCCAGAGCAGCAACGATACCTTTCCCACGGCGATGCACATCGCGGCGGCGGAGGCATTGGAAGCGCGCGTGATTCCCGCGGCGGAGAGTCTGATCTCCGCCATGCGGGAGAAGGAAGCGCAGGTCGGGGAGATCCTCAAATGCGGCAGGACCCACCTTCAGGACGCGGTTCCCATCCGCTTCGGGCAGGAGATTTCCGGATGGCGGGCCAGCCTGGAGCAGGACGTCCGGATGATGCGGGCGGCGATGGCGCCGATGAAGGAGCTGGCCATCGGGGGGACGGCGGTCGGAACCGGGCTGAACGCGCCGGAGGGATTTGACCGGGCGACGGCGGCGGAGATCTCCAGGTTGACCGGGATCGGTTTTATCGCGGCGGAGAACAAGTTTCACGCGCTGACTTCCCTGGACGAAATGGTTTTTGCGCACGGGGCCCTGAAAGCGCTGGCCTGCGACATGATGAAGATCGCCAACGATATCCGGTGGCTGGGCAGCGGGCCGCGGCTGGGGCTGGGGGAGATTTTCCTGCCGGAGAACGAGCCGGGATCCTCCATCATGCCGGGAAAGGTCAACCCGACCCAGTGCGAACAGGTAACGATGGTGGCGGCCCGGGTCGTCGGAAACGACACGACGGTGGGCTTCGCCGCCAGCCAGGGCAATTTCGAGCTGAATGTGTTTTTGCCGGTTTGCGCCTACAGCTTTCTGCAGAGCGCGAGGCTGCTGGGCGAAAGCATGGACAGCTTCGAGAAAAGGTGCTTCCGGGGAATCCGGGTCAACGAAAAAAAGATGCGGGAGAACGTGGAACGGTCGCTGATGACCGTTACGGCGCTGAGCCCCGCGGTCGGATACGAAAACGCGGCGAGGATCGCCCGGAAGGCCTACGCGGAAGAGCTGTCGCTCAAAGAGGCGGCGGTCGGCATGGGCATCATGACGGCGGAGGCCTTTGACCAGGCGTTCCATCCGGAGGAAATGGCATGAGTTCTGCCGGAAGGATGCTTCGCAGGGGCGCAGCAAAAGGATGGAGACGATGGGCCGGGGACCGGAACGCCGGCGGCGCCTGACCCGGAAGGAAGGGAACGAAATTGACGGAGCGGCTGTATTACGACGACGCCTATTTATGGGAATTTGAGGGGACGGTGGAAGTCTGCCGGAAGGGAAAGGACGGATGGGAGGCGGCGCTGGACCGGTCCGCCTTTTATCCCACCTCCGGCGGGCAGCCCTTTGACACCGGGTCCTTTTCCTGGGAGGGCGGGGAAGCGAAGGTGCTCGATGTCGAAGCCGACCGGGAGGGCATCGTCTGGCACACGGTGGACCGGGAGATTCCCGCGGGCACGAGGGTTCGGGGAAGGATCGACGGAGCGCGGCGGACGGATCACATGGAGCAGCACGGCGGGGAGCACATGCTGGCCGGGGCGATCTGGGAAAAGATCGGGGGAACGACCATCGGGCTGCATCTGGGCCAGGAGGACAGCAGCATCGACGTTTCCCTGCCCGACGGGCGGACCCATCTGACGGATGAGGAAATCACGATGCTCGAGGATACGGTCAACGCCCGCATCCGGCAGGACGCGCCGATCCGATGCTGGTTTCCGACGCCCCAGGAGCTGGAAACCCTGCCCCTGCGGAAGGCGCCCACGGTTTCCGAGCACGTGCGGGTTGTCGCGATGGGGGATTTCGAGATGGTGGCCTGCGGCGGCACCCATCCTTCCTCGACCGGGCGGATCGGCCAGATCAAAATCCTCAGCGCCCTTCCCAGCAAGGGAAAGGTACGGGTGACATTCGTATGCGGCGGAAGGGCGGAGCGGCTGTTCCGGCAGGTCATGCGGGCCGCGCGGAAGGCGGGAAACGTCATGAGCTGCCCGATAGAAAAGATCGCCGGGGCGGCCGGGGAGCTGAAGGCCCGGCTGGCCGAGGCGGAGAGGCAGGTCAACCGGTTTGAGACGGAACGGATCCTCCAGGCCTTCGGGGAAGCGGCGGAGACGGAAAGCCTGAAGGGCGTTTCCCTTTCGGTCGTTCAGATGGAGGACGCGCCGGCCCGGCCCATGGCGGAGGCCGTTTCCCGATGGATCGGGGAGGATGGCCGCGCCCTGCTGGTATCCTACGGCGGGCGGCTGACCTTCGGGCGGAGCCGGGACGTGGATATCGACATGAACGAGCTGATCAGAAGAGTGGCCCGGGGCGGCGGCAAGCCCGACCTGGCCAGCGGGGCGGGGATTCCCCAATGCGCCGAGGTGGCGCGGAAGATCCTGACGACGGAGGGAAAGGGAAAAACATGGCGGAAGAAGATCTGATCCGGATCCGGTGGCATATCGACCGGACGAAGGAACCCTGCGAATACACGCTGATCTGCCTGCATCCGGATTATCCGGATCTGACGGTCAGCATTTCCTCGGCCGAGGTGTCGGAGCGGGTGGCCAAGGCGAGGCTGATGGAAAAGATGTATCAGCTGGGAGCGGAGAAGGGGATCCCGGCGAGAAGGCTGCGCTTCAAGATCAACGGCATCGAGGAATAATCCCTGAACGCGACGAAGAAGGAGGCCGGAGAAGATGAAGGCCATCAGGCGTTTGATGCTGACGCTGCTATGCTTTACGCTTTGCGCGGGTCTTTCCGCGTGCCAGCGGAAGGAGGAAAAGACCGCGGAGCAGCCGCTG
The DNA here is from genome assembly GCA_946613955.1 of uncultured Clostridia bacterium. The sequence continues at coordinate 4,910 of CAMOGC010000021.1, read as the reverse complement.
GTGCTGGGCTTCAGCCAGCTGGGTTCCGAAAGCTCCTTCCGGATCGGCAATACGAAGGACATGGAGGAGCAGGCGGAGCGCTATGGCGTAAGCCTGATGATGGAAAACGCCAACCAGTCCCAGGAAAACCAGATCGCGGCGATCCGGCGGTTCATCGCTTACCGGGTTGACGTCATCGCTTTTTCCCCCATCGTCGAGGAAGGATGGGATCCGGTGCTGACCGAGGCGAAGAACGCCGGAATTCCGGTCATCCTCGTAGATCGCACGATCCGGACGGAGAAGGAGGATCTCTACGTCAGCCAGATCGGGGCGGATTTTTATCAGGAAGGGGTACAGGCGGCCCAATATCTGATCCGGAAGGCGGACGACACAGGGAAAAAGGAACTGCACATCGTGGAAATCACGGGGACGGAGGAATCCGCTCCCATGCGGAAGCGGCACGAGGGGTTCATGGACACCATCGCCGGGGATCCCCGGATGATCGTCCTGGAGAGCGCGAACGGGGATTTCCTTCGGAGCCGGGGCGCGGAATGCATGGCCTATCTGATCGGGAAATACGGAGCCGAAATCGACGTGGTTTTCTGTCATAACGACGAGATGACCATGGGCGCGCTGCCGGAGATCGAGAAGGCGGGGTATGTTCCCGGAAAGGACATGATCCTGATTTCCATCGACGGGGGACAGGAGGCCATCGACATCCTGAAGCAGGGGAAAATCAACTGCATCGTCGAATGCACGCCGAAGCTGGGCGGCCTGGTCATGGAAACGGCGCTGGATCTGAAGGCGGGGAAAAAAGTCGAGAAGGTAACCCATCCGACGGAGAGAACCTTCAGCGACTACGACGACCTGACCGCGCTTGAGCCGAGAGGGTATTAAGCCATGAGAATCAACAGGGTTATGACCCCCAGCATCGTCGGGCGGGTCAACCGCCTGACGCGGACGCTGATCCTCCTTTTCGGGCTGCCGGTGCTGCTGGTTACCATTACCACCGCCGTTTTCGCTTACCATTACGCCACGGCCACGGAGCGGATGAACACCATCGCCGCCATGAAGCCCGTGATCGGGACGGAGATCCCCGAGGCGGTCTGGCGGGTGGTTTCCGGAAGGGCGACGATGGCGGAAAGCGGCGTATGGGAGATGATGGGCGAGGTAGAAGACACCCTGGCCCGGATTACCGGGGAGGTTCCGGAAGACCGGCGGCTGGAGCTGACCATCGCCGGGCGCACGATGGAAACCATGCATCAGTATGTTTCCCAGATCGAGACCAACGTCGAAAACGGCGCGCCGGTGGTCGAAAACGAAGGCATCCTGAAGGAAATCCGGGGCGTGGCCGACCTGGTCAACAGCATGCTGAACGATTCCATCACCCGCGCGTTGGAGGCCAACGGGCGGGACGCCTCCCACATGATCCGGGTCGCGGTGATCTGGGGCGTGGTGGAAATCATCCTGCTGTGCTTTGGCCTGTTTAAAGCGGACCAATATCGGAAACGGACGGAGAAGTTTATCCGGGAGCCCATCGAGCGGCTCGAGAAAGTGACGGCGCGGCTGGCGGGCGGCGACATGAGCGCCCGGCTGCCGCTGACCCAGGTCGAGGAGCTGTGGAAGCTGACGGGCGAGGTCAACATCATGGCGGACAACCTGGAATACATGATGCAGCAGCGGGTCCGGGGCGAAAGAAACCTGAAGAAGGCGGAGATGCGCACGCTGCAGGCCCAGATTAACCCGCACTTTCTTTACAACACGCTGGACACCATCGTATGGAAGGCGGAGGCGGGCAACCAGGAGGAAGTCATCCATCTGATCCGCTCGCTGAGCGACTTTTTCCGGATCAGCCTCAGCTCCGGGGCGGACTGGATCCCCATCAGCCAGGAGAAGAAGCACATCGCCGGCTATCTGAGCATCCAGAAGACCCGATACAGCGATATTCTGGATTACGAGATCGACATTCCGGACGAGATCGGGCGGTATTATATGCTGAAGCTGCTGCTGCAGCCGCTGGTCGAAAACGCCCTGTATCACGGAATCAAATTCCGGCGGGGCGGGGGCAAAATCCGGGTCAGCGGGATCAAACAGGGGGACGAGCTGCTTTTCACCGTGAAAGACACGGGGAAGGGCATGAGCCCGGAGACCCTGGCGGAGCTGCGGGAGAGGATTACCCGGGACGCGCCGGCCGTCGGAGCGGGCACCTCCGGCTTCGGGCTGGTCAATGTCAATTTACGGCTGCGGCTGTATTATAACGAGCCGGAGGGGCTGCGGATCAGCAGCGGCCCCGAGGGAACCACGGTCAGCTTCCGCGTTCCCTGCAGGTCGGAGGAAGAGATCAGGAACGAGCAGGAAATCCAGGACGGACTCTCGCTGCCCCGGTAAAACCATCAGGAAGGTCCGGAGAGACGGACCGGGCTGCCCTGCTAAAAAGGAAGCCTCGAGGCAGGTTCGCCTCCCAGGGACGGCCGGGATGACAGAGACGCTTCGGGGAATGCGGTATATGCGGAACGCGGGAAAGGATGGAAAAAGATGATCAAGGTATTTCTGGTGGATGACGAGATCGCCGTTCGGGAAGGAATCCGAACCTCCTTTCCCTGGGAGGAAACGGGGTATCAGCTGGTCGGGGAGGCGCCGGACGGGGAAATGGCTCTGCCCATGATCCGGGATACGAATCCGGACATCGTCATTACCGATATCCGGATGCCCTTCATGGACGGGATGGAGCTTTGCCGGGCGATCCGCAGCCAGATGCCCTGGATCGGGATCATCATCCTCAGCGGATACGATGAGTTCGAGTACGCCCGGGAAGGGATCAAGCTGGGCGTCAAGGAATACATGCTCAAGCCGGTAACGGCGGAGGAGCTTCGCCAGACGCTGGACAAGGTCAGCGAGGAGATGAAGAGCGCGCGGCAGGAGAAGGAGCGGAACGACCGGATCCGCACCCGGCTGGAAAACAGCCAGGCCTTCCTGACGGAGACGCTGCTGGGCGCGCTTTATTCCGAGGACACGGCGGCCGCGGACAAGCGGAGCGTCGTCGAGCAGCTGCGGGCCATGGGGGTCAATATCGCCGCGCCCCGATACGCGGTGATCGACGCTGCCTTCGAGCCGGCGGAGAAGGGGTACAACGCCCTTTCGGAGCTGGCGGAGAGCAGCGGCGGCATCGTTTTTGCCGTCAAAAGCCGGGTCGGGGCCCGGATACTCGTTCTCGGGAATCAGGAACGGGACACCGAGGAGCGGGCCTATGCCTTCGCCTCCTCCATCGTCAAGGAGCTGGAGCGGGCGGAATGCACGGGCATTCGCGTCAGCATCGGGGAAATTGTCGACGGGCCGGAAAACATCGTCAAAAGCCTGCAGAGCGCGCGGCATATCCGCCACGTGCTGACGGATCAGCACCGGACGGAGGCCACGATCGTCGGCGTACGGGAATTTAACGAGGGTAGCGGGGAGCGGAGCGCGGCCATCATTACGGCCAAGGCCAAGCTTTTCCTGGCGGACCGGTTTACGGACAACAATCTGATGCTTCAGGACGTGGCGGAGCACGTCGGCATGAGCAACAGCCGGTTTTCCACCGTTTTCGCGCAGGAGAGCGGGAGAACCTTCACGGAGTTTCTGACGGGGCTGCGGCTGGAGAAGGCCAAGGAGCTGCTGCGGGAGACGGACAAGCGCAGCTCCCAGATCGCCCTGGAGGTCGGATACAACGACGCCCACTATTTCAGCTACCTTTTCAAGAAAAACACCGGCATGACCCCCGGGGAATACCGGAGCCGGCATCAGAAATAACCGGAAGGCTCTTTTGGAAAAAAATCCACCGGATCGTAACAATAACGAACCGGGTTAACAATTCTGTCACAAACAGGGCGGCGGTGCAAAAGATTTCAGCAATGAATTTGCACCCCCCGCAAAACGGGAGTGTATTTTCTTTTTGACAGAAGAGGCATAGAATACGGACAAAGAGACCGGGAGAAACCGGTCAAAAAAGAAGGAGGAACCCCACTATGAAGAAACTGTTGACTCTGGTTGTGGCACTGGCTCTGGTGCTGTGTATGGTGACCAGCGCTTCCGCGCTGACGATCGCCTTCTCCCAGATCGGCCAGGAATCCGACTGGCGGACCGCCAACACCGACAGCGTGACCAAGGCCATCGAGGGCCATGAAGGCTGGACGTTCGTCTATTCCGACGGGCAGCAGAAGCAGGAGAACCAGATCACCGCGCTGCGCAACTTCATCACCCAGGGCGTTGACTACATCCTGTTCACCGGCGTTGTGACCTCCGGCTGGGATGAAGTGCTGGCGGAAGTCAACGAAGCGGAAATCCCGCTGATCCTGCTGGACCGGATTCCGGACTGCGCTGACAAGATCGACTACGTCGCCGCCTTCGGCGGAGACTTCCCGCTGGAAGGCCGCCGCCAGGTGCAGTGGGCCGGCGAATATCTGAAGAGCCTTGGCCGCGACAAGGAAGAAATCAACGTGGTCATCATGGAAGGCACCACCGGCGCCGACGCGCAGGTTGGCCGGACCGAAGGCAACCTGGCCGCCATCAAGGACTATCCCTTCATGAAGGTCATTGCCCAGCAGACCGGTAACTTCACCCGCGCCGAAGGTCAGGCCCTGATGGAAACCTGGCTGAAGTCCTATGACAAGATCGACGTTCTGATCGCGCAGAACGACGACATGGCCCTGGGCGCCATCGACGCCATCAAGGCCGCCGGCCTGGTTCCCGGCAAGGACATCATCATCGTGGGCTGCGACTCCGTTAAGGCCGCCTTCGAAGCCATCGTGGCGGGCGAGATGAACTGCACGGTTGAGTGCAACCCCCTGTACGGCCCCTTCGTGGTGGATACCATCGAGAAGCTGGAAGCCGGCGAGAAGTTCGACAAGACCGTCGTGCATCCCGAAGAGGGCGTGTATGACTGCGTCGGCGGCATC
>CAMOGC010000020.1 GCA_946613955.1 uncultured Clostridia bacterium | reverse complement strand
CTCGTACTTTTCAAAGGAATACGCGATATGTTCCCTCCGGTGCGCGTCGCTGGAGAGAATCATCTTTGCCCCCCGCTCCCGCAGCCACGCCCGGATGGGCGCCGCGGGATAGGGCTCCGTGCGGTATCCCCGGGACAGGGCGCCGGTGTTGATTTCGAAAACCTTTCCCGTCGCCAGCAGCCGCTCCGCCGCGTCCTGCCAGGCCCGGACATATCTCGGGTGCGCCGGGTCGAACCACCGCCGCTGTTCGTTATATTTGGTCATCAGGTCGAAATGCCCGATGATATCGCACCCCGTCTGCCGGACGACATCCGCCTCCGCGCGGTAATACGCCTCCGCCAGGGCGTACCAGTCCCCGCCGAAATAGGTATGAATGTCCGCCTCCATCCGCTCCGGCTGCCAGTCGACGCAAAAGACGTGCCCGTCCGGCATCCGCACCCCGTGCACCGATCCGATCACATAATCGTATTCCAGGCGGTCGTCGGAATAGTAATCCCGCTCCAGCCCCAGCCGGATCCGGATCCGCCCCCGGTATTTTTCCTTCAGCCGCCGGATCTCCGCCCGGTAGCCTTCCGTCGCCTCCGTGCTCATGCCGCATTCATCCCAGGCGGCGTGGGAGTGGTCGGAAAAGCCGATTTCCGTCAGGCCCCGCCGGAGCGCCTCCTCAACCATGTCCTCCGGAGCGTCCCTACCGTCGGAGAAGGCGGTATGGATATGCAAATCCCGCATTTAGGTCATCTTCTCCTGTTTCACCTTGTGGTCGATGACGTGGCGGGAGGCCAGCTCCTTCCGGATGTCCTCCAGGGAAATCCCCGCCTCAACCATCAGCACCATCACATGATACGCCAGGTCCGCGATCTCGTATACCGTCTCCCGCCGGTCCCGGTCCTTGGCGGCGATGATGACCTCCGTCGACTCCTCCCCCACCTTCTTCAGGATCTTGTCCAGCCCCTTCTCGAAAAGATACGTGGTATAGGAGCCCTCCTTCTTCTCCGTCTTCCGGCCGCGGATCAGGTTCATCAGTCCCTCATAGGTAAAATCGTGCCGTTCCTCGCTGATATAGACCGGATCGTTAAAGCAGCTGTCCGTGCCCAGATGGCAGGCGGGCCCGTCCTTTTCCACCAGCACCACCAGCGCGTCCCGGTCGCAGTCCGCCGTGATGGACACGATATGCTGATAGTTCCCGCTGGTCTCCCCCTTCAGCCACAGCTCCTGCCGGCTCCGGCTCCAGAAGCAGGTCAGCCCCTTTTCCATGGAGATCCGCAGGCTTTCCCGGTTCATATACGCCAGGGTCAGGACCTTCCGCGTTTCCGCGTCCACGACGACGGCCGGAATCAGCCCTTTCTCGTCAAATTTCAGTTCATCGATGCCGATCATCTTTCCGCTTCCTCTCCCGTGTTTTCGATTCTGGCCGGAATCCCGGCCGCCCGCATTTCCCGCTTCAGGTCCTGAATCCGGACCTCCCCGAAATGGAAGATGGAGGCCGCCAGCCCCGCGTCCACTCCCGGCAGCTCCCGGAACAGCTTCAGAAAATCCTCAATCTTTCCCGCGCCGCCGCTGGCGATTACGGGCACCCGGACGATTTCGCATACCGCCCGCAGCATCTCCAGGTCAAACCCCCGCTTCACCCCGTCGGTGTCGATGGAGTTGACCACCACTTCTCCCGCGCCTTCCCCGACGCAGCGCCGGATCCACTCCAGGGCCTCCAGGCCGGTGTTTTCCCTCCCGCCCCTGGCGAACACCCGGAAAACCCCGTCCACCCGCTTCACGTCCACGCTCAGCACGACGCACTGGTCCCCGTATTTCTTCGCCGCCTGGCCGATCAGCTCCGGATGCCGGATGGCGCCGGAGTTGACGGAAACCTTATCCGCCCCGCAGTTCAGCACCCGCTCGAAATCGGCGGTGGAGCTGATTCCGCCGCCGACGGTCAGGGGGATAAAGACCCGCCTTGCCGTTTCCCGCAGGATATCGGTAAACAGCGCCCGTCCCTCGGCGGAGGCGGTGATATCGTAGAAAACCAGCTCGTCCGCCCCGCCTTCGCTGTAGGCCCGCGCCAGGTCCGCCGGGCTGGCGACGTCCCCCAGTCCCTGGAAATTGACGCCCTTGACGACCCGCCCGTCTTTGACATCCAGGCAGGGTATAATCCGCTTTGTGATCATCTTGCCGCTCCGATCGCGTCCCGAAGATTCAGGGCGCCGGTATAATATGCCTTTCCGATAATCGCCCCATACAGATCCATTTCCCGCAGGGCCCGGATATCCTCCATCGTGCTGACCCCGCCGGAGGCGGTCATCTGAAGGTCAAGCTCCTCCTTCAGCCGGCGGTACAATTCCCGGTTCGCGCCCCGCATGGCCCCGTCCCGGGAAATATCCGTGCAGATCAGGGTGCGCACGCCCTTCTCCGCCATCTGTCGGCAGAAAAGATCGAAATCGATTTCCGTCCGCTCCTCCCATCCCCGAATGGCCACCTTGCCGTCCCGGATGTCGACGCCGACGGCGATCCTCTCCCCGTACTTTTCCAGGGCCTCGTCCAGCAGCGCCGGATCGCATACCGCGGCGGTTCCGAGAATGACCCGGTCCATCCCCGCCGAGAGGCAGCGATCCACGACGGCCATGCTGCGGAGGCCGCCGCCGATCTCGCAGAAGAGGCCGCATTGCTCCTTGATTTTCAGCGCGATTTCCAGGTTGGGCGTTGTCCCGTCCCTGGCGCCCTCCAGATCCACCAGATGGACGTGGGTGGCGCCCTGGGCGGCAAAATCCGCCGCGATTTCCTCCGGATGCTCGCTGTAAACCGTCATCCGGGCGTAGTCCCCCTTCAGCAGGCGGACGGCCTTGCCTTCATACAGATCGATGGCCGGAAAGATGATCATTGCCCGCCCTCCTTTATTTCGCAGAAGGCCCGCAGCAGCGCAAGCCCCACCCGTCCGCTCTTTTCCGGATGGAACTGGCATCCGAAGACGCTGCCCTTCCCGACGCAGGCGGTAATTTCCGCGCCGTAATCCGTCGTGGCCAGCAGGCTGTCCCCGCAGCCCACGGCCGCGTAGGAGTGGACAAAATAGACGTAATCCCCCTCCCGGATATACCGCAGGAGCGGGCTTTCGCGCCGGATACGCAGGCTGTTCCATCCCATCTGGGGGATCTTCTCCTCCGCCCCCGCCGGAAGCAGCTCCGCGATGGGGCGAACCTCTCCCCGCAAAAGGCCGAGGCCCGGGTATTCGCCGTATTCATAGCTTTTCTCGAACAGCATCTGCATCCCCAGGCAGATGCCCATCAGGGGCTTTCCCGCCGCGGCCGCGGCCTTCAGGGTCCGATCCAGCCCGGAGGAGCGCAGCTTCTCCGCCGCGTCGGCGAAGGCGCCGACCCCGGGCAGAATAATCCGGTCCGCCGCCATCATCTCGGCGGGATCCGCCGTCACGATGGTTTCCTCCCCGATGGCCTCCAGGGAGCACTGCAGGGAAAACAGATTTCCCACGCCGTATGCCGTAATCGCCGTCATTTACAGAATTCCTTTCGTCGATGGGATTTCCTCCGCCCCTTCGGGATCGATGGCCGCCGCCTCCCGCAGCGCCCTTGCCGCGGCCTTGAAGGCGCCTTCGATGATGTGGTGGCTGTTCCGCCCGTCCATCTGGCGCAGGTGCAGGGCGCATTTCGCGTTCCGGGTAAAGGCCAGGAAGAATTCCTCCACCAGCTCGGTATCGAAGCTGCCGACCTTTTCCGTCGGAATCTCCATCCCCCAGCCCAGGCATCCCCGTCCGCTCAGGTCCACCGCGCACAGGATCAGGCTCTCGTCCATGGGCAGCAGCCGCTGGCCGTATCTGCGGATCCCCTTTTTGTCCCCCAGCGCCCGGTCGAAGGCCTGGCCCAGGGCGATGCCGATGTCCTCGACGCTGTGGTGATCGTCGACCCGGGTATCCCCCCGGCAGACGATCTTCAGGTCGAACCGCCCGTGGCGGGCGAATAGCTCCATCATATGATCCAGGAAGCCCACGCCGGTGTCGATTTCCCCCCGGCCGCTCCCGTCCAGGTTCAGATACAGCTCAATATCCGTTTCGCCGGTTTTCCGGCGGATTTCCGCCTCTCTCATGCCTTTTCCTCCAAAAGCTCGGTTACGGCCTGAACAAGCGCGTTCATCTGCGGCAGGCTGCCGATGGAGATCCGGTTCCAGTCCCGGATCCGCTCCTGATCAAACCAGCGGATCAGGATGTTTTTTTTCCGCAGCGCGTCCCGAAGGCTGGGGCCGGGAAAGGCCGGATGCCGGACGAAAAGGAAGTTGGTCCTGCTCTCCGTCATCCCGAAGCCCAGCGCCTTCAGCCGCTGGGCCGTCTGGTCCCGGACGTCCCGGATCAGGCGGACGTTGGCCCGGTTCCACCCGTCGTCCTCCAGGCAGGCGATGCCCGCCGCCTGGGCCAGCCGGTCGACGTTGTAGGGGTTGGTCGAATACTGAACGGTCTTCAGATCCCGGATCAGCTCCGGATTCGCCACCCCGAAGCCCAGCCGCATTCCCGCCATGGCCCGGGATTTGGAGAAGGTTCGGGTCACCAGCAGGTTCGGATACCTGTCGATCAGCGAGATGCAGCTTTCCCCGCCGAAATCCACGTACGCCTCGTCGATGACCACCACGTGATCCGGGTTTTTCTCCAGTATTTGGGCGATTTCCCGCCGGGACAGGGCCAGCCCCGTCGGCGCGTTCGGGTTGGCCAGGAAGATCGTTCCTCCCGCGCCCTCATAGTCCTTCGGATCGACGGTCCAGTCCTCCTTCAGGGGGATTTCCCGGAAGGGCACCTGGTCGATCCGGGCGAAAACCGGATAGAATCCGTAGGTCACGTCGGGGAAAACCGCCGGCGTCCGGGCGTCGCAGAAGGCCATGAAAGCGAAGTTCAGCACCTCGTCGCTGCCGTTGGTGATGATCAGGTTGTCCGGGGACACCTTCATCGTCTCCGCCAGCTTTTCCCGCAGGGCCGCGCAGTCCGGGTCGGAATAGAGGTTCAGCCGCGTCGCTTCCTCCCGCACCCGATCCCATACGATCCGCCGGGGCGGAAAGGGCATCTCGTTGGTGTTCAGCTTGATGACCGGGCCGCCCGCGGGCTGCTCCCCCGGCACATAGGGCTTCAGCTCCCGATATTTGGGTGAAAAGAAACGGCTCATGCTTCCCCCTCCCCCCGGCTCAGCGCGCTGCGGGCGTGTCCCGTCAGCCCCTCCTCAAGGGCGAAGAGGGCCACGTCCTCCGCCACGCGGGCCAGGGCCTCCCGGGTAAAATAGGTGTACTGGGTCTTTTTTACGAAGTCGTCCACCGACAGGGGCGAGGAAAACCGGGCCGTTCCCTGGGTCGGCAGGGTATGGTTCGGGCCGGCCAGGTAATCCCCCAGCGCCTCGGGGCAGTTCCGGCCCAGAAAGACGGAGCCCGCGTGGCGCACCGCGTCCAGATAGTCGAAGGGGTTGTCGACGCAAAGCTCGAGATGTTCCGGCGCGATTTCGTTGGCCGTCTCGATGGCCGCCCGCAGATCGTCCGTGACGATGATCTTCCCGTTGTTTTCGATGGAGGCCCGGGCGATCTCCTCCCGCTCCAGCAGGGGCAGCTGCCTTTCGATTTCCGCCGACACGGCCCGGGCCAGGTCCTCGCTGTCGGTCACCAGCACGGCGCTGGCCATTTTGTCATGCTCCGCCTGGCTTAGCAGATCCGCCGCCAGATGAGCGGGGTTGCTCTTCCCGTCCGCCACGATCAGGATCTCGCTGGGGCCCGCGATCATGTCGATGGAGACCAGGCCGTAGACCTGCCGCTTCGCCTCGGCCACGAAGGCGTTCCCGGGGCCGACGATCTTGTCCACCCGGGGCACGCTCTCCGTTCCGTAAGCCAGGGCGGCGATGGCCTGCGCGCCGCCCGCCTTGATGATCCGGTCGACCCCGGCGATCTTCGCCGCCGCCAGAATCGCCGGCGGAACCTTCCCGTCCTTTCCGGGGGGCGTGGTCATCACGATTTCCGGTACCCCGGCGATTTTCGCCGGAATCGCGTCCATCAGCACCGTGGAGGGATAGGCCGCCGTGCCGCCGGGGACATAGAGCCCCGCCCGGTCCACCGGGATGACCTTCTGTCCCATCACGATGCCGCTTTCATCGTTGAGGATGAAGGAGTTCCGAACCTGCCGGCTGTGGAATTTCCGGATATTGGCCGCCGCCCGCTCCAGCACCCGCAGAAAGGCGGGCTCCACCTTCGCCACGCCCTCCGCCATCTCCTCCGGGGAGACGGTCAGGGATTCCAGCTTTACCCCGTCGAAGCGCTCCGTATAGTCCAGCACCGCAGCGTCGCCCCGCTCCCGGACATTTCGGAGAATTTCGGCGACGGCGCCGGAAACGTTGACTGTCGGGGTGCTCCGGGCGAAGATTTCCGCCGCCGGCACCTCGTCCTTCTTCAGAATCCTGATCATCGGGAGGCCTCCTCCTTTTGCTCCGCCAGCGCCTTCATGAGCCGGGCGATGGCTTCCTGCTTAAATTTGAATCCCGCCTCGTTGGCGATCAGCCGGGCGGAAATCGGCGCCACCGTCTCCAGCACCGCCAGATGGTTTTCCTTCAGTGTCTTTCCCGTTTCCACGATATCCACGATCACGTCGCTCAGCCCGAGGATCGGGGCGATCTCGATGGAGCCGTTCAGATGGATGATGTCGATGTCCCTTCCGACGGAGGCGTAATAGTCCCGGGCCACGCGGCTGAATTTCGTCGCCACCCGCAGCGTCCTCTCCGGCCGGTCCCGGAAATCCTCCGGCCCGGCCACCGCCATCCGGCATTTCCCGATGCCCAGATCCAGCAGCTCGTATACCCTGGGCCGGTATTCCATCAGGATGTCCTTCCCGGCCACCCCGATATCCGCCGCGCCGCGTTCCACATAGATCGCCACGTCCGACGGCTTGACCCAGAAATACCGGACGCCGGCCGCCGCGTTCTCGAAAATCAGCTTCCGCCCCGGATCCAGCACCTCCGGGCAGGGAAAGCCGGCCTCGGCGAAAAGCCCGTAGACCTTTTCCCCGAGCCGCCCCTTGGGCAGGGCCACGTTAAGCATCGCCCTTTCCTCCTTCCGTCAGCCGCTCCAGCCGGTGCAGATAAACCGCGAAGCCCACGGCCCGGTCCTTCCGGCCCATCCGGCGCATCAGCCCGTCGTACTGGCCGCCGCTGAGCACGCTGTCGGGAATCCCCCGCAGAAAACCCCGGAAGGTGATCCCGTTGTAATACTTCAGATTCCCCGCCCCGGAAAAATCGATCCAGAGACGGCTTTCCGCCGCCCTTCCCCGGAAGGCCGAAAGCGCCCGCTCCAGATCCTCCGCCGCCTCCGGGCAGCCCAGCCGATCCGCGATTTCCCGTACGCCCGCCAGGGTCTTCTCCGGCGGACCGCTCAGGGACATCAGGCCCATCAGATCCTCCTCCGCTCCCTCCGGCAGCCCCGCCGCCCGGCAGGCCTCCCGGATCCCGTGCAGGTTTTTCCGCCCGGAGCAAAGGAGCAGCTCCTTCCGCAGCGTCTCCCCGCCGGCCAGCCGCGAAAGCGCCGCGGAAAGCAGATCCGTCTGCCCCACCTCCAGCATCCATTCCGGGCTGATCCGCTCCAGGCTCTCCGCCGCCAGCTCCAGCACCTCGCTGACGCATTTTCCGTCGATCCCGCCGATGCATTCGATGCCCACCTGGGCCTGCTCCCGGAAGCCGTTTTCCGGATCCGTCGCCCGATAGACGTTCTCATGATAATACAGCTTCTGGATGTCCGGGCCGCAGTCCCGCCCGTTCCGGACGATGGACAGGGTTACGTCCGGCCGCAGGGCCATCAGCCGCCCGTCCGTGTCCGTAAAGGTCATGACGTCGCCGGAAAGGAGGAAGTCCTTGTTTCGGCTGTACAGATCGTATTCCTCAAACCGGCTCATCCGGTATCGGCTGTAGCCCCGCTGCTGATACAGGCTCCGCAGCCCGAAGCCGATCCGCTCCTGCCCGTCCATGACCCCTTCGTCGATCCGCATCCTTTTCCCTCCGGCCCTTCGAATTCTTTTCTATGCTACCACATTAGCGTGCTAAAGTCAACCGTTTCCGTCTGGCTTTCTGATTGTATCACGGCATCCTCCTCCCCGCAAACAAAATGCAGGGAGAATACAATCCGGAAGGACGGGCCCGATCAAAGGAGCTTCTTTCGGGGCGGATAGGAGCCCTCCGGCCGATGTGCCCCGAAAGGGACGGAGCCTGCAGGACGCGGGGCAGAAAAAGGGGGCAGCCGGCGTTTCGGCTGCCCCCAGAGATTGCTGGGTTTCCTTATTTCGTGACATATTCCTTGCTGATCCATCCGTGCATGCCGTCGAAATTGACCTCGTACCAGTTGGTGGTCTCCCCGACGACCGTGACCTTTTTCCCGCTTTCCACCTGGGTCACGTTGGCGTATCCCTTTCCCGCGCCCCGGCGAACGTTGATCTTGCGTCCGTTCTCGCTCTTGACCGTTCCGCTCCAGGACTTATAGCTGGCGGAAGAGGAGCCCGATCCGGAAGAGGAGGAGCCCGATCCGGAGGAGGAGGGCTTGGTCTTGGTGACATATTCCTTCTTGACCCATCCGCCGACCACGCCGGCCTTGATCTTGCACCAGCCGTTCTCCGTGCTCAGCACGCGGATCTCCGTCCCGGGTTCCAGCTGGGCCCGGACTGCGTAGCCCTTTTCGCTGGGCCCGTGCCGCATGTTGACCTTCTTGCCGTTGGGGGATTTGATGTAGGCCCGGTAGCCGGGCTCCGGCTTGGGCGTGGGCGTCGTGCCGGGTTCCAGGGTCGGCGTCGGCGCCGGGGCGGAGCGGGTAATATACTCGTTCATCACCCATCCGGAGGGGCCGCCGGACACCTCGATATTGCTCCATCCGCCTTCGACCCAGGTCACGCTGACCTTCGTCTTGGGCTCCAGCTCCCCGGCCACCGCGTAGCCCTTGCCCGGTCCGCGGCGGACGTTGACGGTGTTCCCCGCGGGGTTCTTGATATACGCCGTATAGGGCACCGACAGGTTCGGCGAGGCGGAAACCTTATCCTTGCTCAGGAAGGATTTGCGGATGTAGCCCGTTCCGATATTCGTGGATACATAGTCCCAGGCGGAGCCCGTCGTCATGACGGTCACCCGGGAGCCGCGGTTCAGCGTTCCCAGGGAGGAAAAGCTGGCGGCCGGCCCGATCCGGACATGCGTCTTGTCCGTCGTTACATAGGCCCGGAAGCTGGACGAGGACTTCAGATACTTCCGCATGACGTATCCGCTGGTCCCGTCGGAGAAGGAAATCTTCGCCCAGTCCTTGTTATACTTCCGGTAGGTGACCACGGCGTAGTCCTGCCGGTAGGAAGCGATGACGTCCGCGTCCTTGTCCGGCAGCGCCCGCAGCTTTACAAAGGACGTCCCGCTTACGTGGTAATAGGTGGCGGCGGACGCCGTCATGGGGGCGAGCAGCGTGACCGTGAGGATCACCGCCATCAGCAGCAATAAGGATCGTTTTTTCATACGAAACATCCCTCCATACAACCCGATATGGATACAATACCAAGGTCATCATAGCAGGATTTTCAGAAAATGTAAAGCATCTTTTCCGAATTTCGGAATATTTTTTTAATAATTTGTAACATATTGTCCTGCCCGCGCCCGGAGCGATGATCGTCTTCTTTTCCGATCCGCCCGCGGAAGCCGCCGTGGGCGGGAAGGGGTTGGGCGCTCCGCGGAGGGCGCCCCGTGCGGCTGCTTTCTCCGGCGGGGCGCTTCCGCGTTTACGTTTCCTCAGATTTTTCCCTGAAAGCGGAAGGTAAAGTCCAGGGGTTTTGTTCCGTCCAGGTAATACTCCTCATGGGTGCGGGCGCCCCAGCTGTTGTCCCCGCCCACGCCCATCTGCCGAAGGGCGCAGCGGACCACCGTATACTGAATCCGCGGCAGCTCGTTCGCGTGGGCCGCGTTTTCGACCTCGTGGGCCGTCCAGGGAATGGCGCAGAATTCCATGCCGTCTCCCCGGAAGGTCAGGCCACGGCCGCGGAAATCGGTAACCTCCGCCCAGCGCACGCCCGTCCGGTTGCCGCATTCCTGGGGATAGAGGTATCTCGTAAAGTTTTCCTTCGCCCCGGTCTCCCAGATGCCCAGCCGGGCGCCCTCCTGCCGGTCGATATAGCATTCCTCCGGCCCCAGGCCGTAATACCGGATCCGGTCGAAATCCGCGTCCATTTTCATCATGACGCCGAAGAGCGGCGGATCGGCCCAGGCCGCGTCCGGTTCCAGCCGAAGCCCGATTTCACATTCCCCGCCGGGGAAGAAGGTCACGGTCATCCGGCAGGCATTCTCCGGCGTACCCGGCATCTGCCACCAGGTGGCCGCCGTGACGCTGCCGTCCCCGTTCATCCGGACGGGATCCTCGCCCTTTTCCTTTTTCAGCTGCATCTCTCCCATGGGGGCGGCGTAGAGATCCGCCGCCTTCCACCGGGCGTAGCGGGCCGGCATGCGGCATCCGTTGTCGTTGTCGATGGGCGCGCGCCAGAAAACCGGCCGCGGCGGCGTCTTCAGCATTTCCCGGCCGCAGACACGGTAGGAAATCAGCATTCCCCGCTCCATGGAATACAGGGCGGAGAAGCCCTCCCCCTCGATGCCCAGGTTCCGGTCGCCCCGGACGATCCGCAGCGCGGCGGGCTTCAGAGCGGGCGGGCACGCCTCCGCCTTTCCGAAGACGCCCTGGTCCCAGGCGATTTCGTGTCCCGCCCTGGCCCAGGCCGTGTCCTCCTTCAGCCGGAAGACCACCGTCGCCGTATACTCGCCGCCCTCCTCCGGAATGTCGAAGGGCATGGGATAGGTCTTCTCCCCCTCCGGCGGCACGTCCGTCGCCAGCTCCGCCCGGAGGATTTCCCGGCCGTCGCGGGCCAGCGTCACCCGGCAGTCGAAGGCGGAGGTGTTCGTAAACAGGTTCCTGTTCAGAATCCGGATCGAATCCCGGGAAACCTCTGCCTCGATGTTGCGGTAGTTGTATTTGACCTCCTGCATCTTGGGCGTGGGCGTCCCGTCGGCAAAGCAGATGCCGTTGCCGGAGAAGTCCCCGTCGTTGGGCCGGTCGTCGAAGTCCCCGCCGTATCCCCAGAATGTCTCTCCGTAGCGGTCCTTCGTCCGGATGCCCTGGTCGATATAGTCCCAGATGAACCCGCCCTGATACCGGGGCTCGTCATAGGCCATGCGGGTGTATTTGTGCATGGCGCCGTTGGAATTGCCCATGGAATGGGTGTATTCGCAAAGGATGAAGGGCTTGTCGTCGTGCTCCCGCAGCCATTGCCGGATATCCTTCTCCGGGGTGTACATCTGGCTGTACATATCCGTGGTTTCGGGATACCGGGGATCCCAGAAAACCCCCTCATAATGCACCAGCCGGGTGTCGTCCATCCGGCGCAGCTCCCGGCTCATTTCCAGGATCACCGTGCCGCCGAAGCTCTCGTTGCCGCAGCTCCAGATCAGAACGCAGGGATGGTTCTTGTCCCTTTCCACCATGCTGTGGATCCGGTCCTTGAGCAGCGGCAGGTATTCCATCCGGTCCCCCGGCAGGCTGTCGCTCAGCTGCAGCTTGCCCCGGGCGATCTGGTCCCAGACGCCGTGGGTTTCCATGTTGCATTCGTCGATCACATACAGCCCCAGCTCGTCGCACAGGGCGTAGAGCAGGCTGCTGTTGGGATAGTGGCTGGTGCGGATGGCGTTGATGTTGTTCCGCTTCATGGTCACCAGATCCCGCCGCAGCGTGGCGGCGTCCACGGCCCGGCCTGTCTCCCCGCAGAAGTCGTGCCGGTTCGTGCCCTTGAACACGATCCGTTTCCCGTTGAGCAGCATCAGGCCGTCCTTCATTTCGAAGCGGCGGAAGCCCACCTTCTGGCACACCCGTTCCGCCGCCTGGCCCTCCGGGCCGCACAGCAGGATTTCCAGGTCATAGAGGTTCGGCTGCTCCGCGCTCCATTTGTCCGGATTGCTGACCGGCAGCGCGGCGGACACGGTGCCCGTCCCGGCCTCGTATTCGCATCCGGTGATTTCCCGCCCGTCCCGGTAAAGGGTCATCACCACACGGGTGCCCTCCGGGGCCTCGGTGGCCAGCTCCGCCTCCAGCACCGCGTCCTGATACGCGTCGTCCAGCATCGTCCGGACCCGCAGATCCTTCAGATGGGCCTTCGGGAGCTTCTGGAGATAAACCTCGCGGAAGAGCCCGCTGAAGCGCATGAAGTCCTGATCCTCGAGCCAGCTGCCCACGTTCCACCGGTACACCCGGCAGGCGATCTTGTTTTCCCCGGGCTGCAGGAAGGACGTGATCTCAAACTCGTCCGGCGTAAAGCTGTCCGAGGCGTAGCCGACATAGCGGCCGTTGACCCACAGGGCGACGCAGCTCTCCGCTCCCTGGAAGCTGAGCACGACGCGCTCCCCTTCCCATTCTTCGGGCAGGTTGAAATATTTCGCGTAGCAGGCCACGGGGTTGAAACGCCTCGGGGCCTCGCCGATCGCCAGCTCCTCCGTCCCGTCCCAGGGATACTGGGTGTTGCAGTACTGGGGATGGCCGTATCCCTCCATCTGGATATGCGCCGGCACCGGGATTTCCGCCCAGGGGCGGCAGTCGTATTCCGCGCTCTCGAAGCCGGGGATGATCTGCTCCTCGTTCAGGGCGTGGAAAAATTTCCAGGCTCCGTTTAAGCTGATCCGGCCGGAATCCCCGGCGCCGTCGGTAAAGAGGTGGTCGGAATGGGCGTCCATCCGGTTTTCCCGGAAATAGCCGGGATCGCTGAGTCGGGCCGCGTCAAACTGCATGTCTTTTTTCTCCTGTTGCTCAATATTTGTCCCTCGTTCCTGGCCGTCCGCCAGAGGCCTGGGGCATCTCATGGCCTGAGCTTTTTATCGGATCTGTTCCACCTTGATGGTATTGGTGTTGCCCGGGGCGCCGCCGATCTGTCCGCCGGTCAGCACCACGTTGTCCCCCGGCTCCAGGCGCAGAATGTCCCGGGCATACTTGACGTCCTGCCAGAACATGACGTCCATGGAGGAATAGTTCTCGGTCAGCACCGGCGTTACCGCCCAGCTCAGGTTCAGCTTCCGCCAGGCCTTCTCGTCCGTCGTTGTCCCGATGATGCTGACCGGGCAGCGGAAGCGGGAAACCATCCGGGCCGTCCGGCCGGAAATGGAATTGACCACGATGGCCTTCGCGTTCACGTCCACCGCCATGGCGCAGGTGGCGTGGGAGATGGCGTCCAGGTTGTTCCGCATCTTGAACTGGGTCGTATGGAACCACTGGGCGTAGTCGATGTGGTTCTCGGTGAATTCCGCCGTCTCCGCCATCGTTTTGACCGCCTGCACGGGGTATTTCCCTGCCGCCGTTTCGCCGCTGAGCATGATGGCGGAGGAGCCGTCATACACCGCGTTGGCCACGTCGGAAATCTCCGCCCGGGTTGGCCGGGGATTGTGAATCATGCTTTCCAGCATCTCCGTGGCCGTAATGACCCGCTTCCCCAGCAGGCGGCAGCGGCTGATCATGTATTTCTGTACCGCGGGCACCTCCATGAAGGGGATTTCCACCCCCAGGTCGCCCCGGGCCACCATGATTCCGTCCGCCACCTCGCAGATCTCCTCGATATCCTCGACGCCCTTGCGGTTTTCGATCTTGGCGATGATATCGATGTTTTTGCCCCCGTTCTCGTCCAGCAGCGTCCGGATGGCCTGCACGTCCTCCCGGCAGCTGACGAAGGAAGCCGCGATGAAATCCACGTCGTTTTCGATGCCGAAGAGAATGTCGCTTCTGTCCTGCTCGCTCAGGTAGGCCTGCTTGAGCACCTTGCCGGGGAAGTTCATGCTCTTGCGGTTGCTCAGCTCCCCGCCGGTGACGACGTCGCAGATCACGTCCTTCTCCTTGACCTCGCGCACCTTCAGGATCACCAGCCCGTTGTTGATCAGCACCGTGTCCCCGGGGCCCAGCTCCTCCGTCAGCTTCTGATACGTGACGGCGACCCGGCTTTCATCCCCTTCCACTTCCTCCGTGGTCAGGGTGAAGGTGTCCCCGTCCCTCAGGGTGATTTTCCCGTTCCTGAAGGTTTTGATCCGGTATTCCGGCCCCTTGGTGTCCAGCATCATGGCGATGGGCAGGTTCAGCTTCTCCCGCACCCGCCGGATCAGCTTCATCTTTTCCAGATGCTCCTCATGGGTCCCGTGGGAAAAGTTCAGCCTGGCCACGTTCATGCCCGCCCGGCACATGGCCTCCAGCGTTTCCTCATTCTCGCACGCCGGCCCGATGGTACAGATGATCTTTGTTTTTCTCATGTTCCCGCTCCTTTTCGCGTCGTTTTGAAGACAAGGGAAGACAGGGGGACGGTTCGAAGACAGGGGGACGGTTCTACTGTCTGCGAAGACAGGGGGACGGTTCT
>CAMOGC010000019.1 GCA_946613955.1 uncultured Clostridia bacterium | reverse complement strand
TCAAATCCAGCGGATACCGGATCGGGCCGTTCGAAATCGAAAGCGTCATCATGGAGCTGCCCTATGTGCTGGAATGCGGCGTCAGCGCCGCGCCGGACGAGGTGCGCGGCCAGGTGGTCAAGGCCAGCATCGTGCTGACCAAGGGCACCGAGGGCACCGAGGAGCTGAAAAAGGAAATCCAGCAGTATGTCAAGCAGCATACCGCGCCCTATAAGTATCCCCGGATCGTCGTTTTCCGGGACGAGCTGCCCAAGACGGTCAGCGGAAAGATTCAGAGGTCCAAGCTGTGATTCAGTCCACGCTTTGCTACCTGTCCCGCCCGGGAAAGGAGGAGCCGGAAATCCTGCTTCTGCACCGGGTCAAGAAAAAGAACGACATCAACCACGACAAATGGATCGGCGTCGGCGGGAAATTCGAGGAAGGGGAGAGCCCGGAGGACTGCCTCCTGCGGGAGGTTTGGGAGGAAACCGGGCTGACCCTTCGCTCCTTCCGGTATCGGGGGATCGTGACCTTTGTGTCCGATCAGCAGGAGACGGAATATATGCACCTGTTTACCTCCGCGGATTTCGAGGGCGAGACGCGGGAGTGCGACGAGGGGGAGCCGGTGTGGATGCCCAAAAGCCGGATGGCGAAGCTTCCCCAGTGGGAGGGCGACCGGATCTTCCTGCGGCTGATGGAGGAGGACGCGCCCTTCTTTTCCCTGAAGCTGCGCTATGAGGGGGAAAGACTCGTGTTCGCCGCCCTGAACGGGAAGGAAATCCCGCCGGAGCAGAGATAAGGGAAACGAAAGATGCGTTTTCGCTTCCGGCGGACGCGGCTGGCAGATGAAACGCGGCCCGGCCGCGCCCGGTGCCCGGCGGCGGTTTTTCGGAGGAGATCGCGGAGAGAACCGGCGGGGAACCAGAAAGAAAAAAAGAGCGGAAGGCCCGACGGCCTTCCGCTCCTTTGCGCTTCCGAAAAACGTTGTTTGGGAGATTACCGCTGAACCTCCTCGATCATCTCCAGCACCCGCTTCGTCCCGTCGGCCGGGGGCGCGTCCCGCAGGGCTTTTTCCAGGTTTTCCCGATCCGCCCAGGTGGAAAGCAGCGCCTCCGCCAGGGAATCGGGGGTCATTTCCTCCTGGGGCAGCACGTGGCACAGGCCGCGCTTCCGCAGGCTTTCCGCGTTCAGAATCTGGTCCCCGCGGCTGGCTTCCTTCGGATAGGGCACCAGCAGCATGGGCCGCCCCAGAGCCTCGAATTCCCCCAGGGCGTTGGCCCCCGCCCGGCTCAGCACCAGATCGGCCGCGGCCAGGGCGTCGGGGAGATCCTCGTCCAGAAACTCCAGCTGGGCATAGCCCGGAACCCCCCGCAGCTCCTCCTTCAGGTTGCCCTTGCCGCAGATATGGGCGACGTCAAAATGATCCCGGAGCCGGGGCAGCGCCGCCCGCAGGGCCTCGTTTACGCTCCGGGCCCCGGAGGAGCCGCCCATCATCAGCAGCACCGGCTTTTTTCCGTCGAAGCCGAAGAGGGCCAGGCCCTTTTCCCGGCTGCCCCGGAAAAGCTCCGGCCGCAGGGGCGTCCCGGTCATTTCCGCCTTTTTCCCCAGCTTTTCGGCGCATTCGGGAAAGGTGGTGGCGAAGCGGCGGGCAAAGGGACGGCAGAGGCGGTTGGCCAGCCCGGGGGTCAGATCGCTTTCGTGGCACAGGACGGGAATCCGATGCAACCATGCGCCGAAAACCACCGGCACCGCCACGAAGCCCCCCTTGCTGAAAACCACGTCCGGACGGATTTTCCCCATGAGGCGGGCGGACTGGAACGCCCCCGCCACCACCCGGAAGGGATCGGTGAAATTCCGCCAGGAAAAATACCGGCGCAGCTTGCCGCTTTTGACCGCGTGGTAGTGGATCCCGGGAACGGCCTTCATTTTCGGCGCTTCCATGCCGTTTTCCGTGCCGATATAGTGGATTTCGTATCCCGCGTCCTTCAAATGGGGAATCAGGGCGAGATGCGGCGTTACATGTCCCAGGGTTCCGCCCCCGGTCAGAACGATTTTTTTCATGGAGTCTCCTTCTTCGGCAAACCGGCGCGGCGGCCGGCATCAGGCGCATTCGCGCCCGGGTCAGGAAAGGCGGAATGATTCCCCGCGCGGGAAAACAGCCGCCGGCGCTCCTTCAGCCGATGGATGTTCCGGAGGGAACGCGGCCGTTTCCCTTATCAGTTGCTCTTATGGAAGAGCAGATGCTCATAGCGCTCCACGTTGAAGCGGCGCACCATGACCTCCAGCTCCTCGTCGCCCATGACCGTCGTCCGGCCTTCGGCGTAGAGGGCGTCGACCTGCTCCCGCATGGCGATGACCAGGGGATCAGTCTTCTCAATCTCGTGCTGGCCGGACAGGCGGAAATAGCTGTTGAGCCAGTGGGCGATGGAGGCGGTTCCGCCCCGGCTGTCCACGGCCACGGTGGGGGGCCGGTTCAGGATGGTGGCGGTGTTAAAGGCGTTGTAGATCTCCTCGTCCTTGAGCATGCCGTCGGCGTGGATACCGGCGCGGGTCACGTTGAAATGCCGCCCGACGAAGGGCTGGCGGGGGCTGATCTCGATGCCGATTTCCCGCTCCATGTAGTCGGCGATTTCCGTGACGGCCGTCAGATCCATGCCGCCGGTGTCCCCGCGCAGGGACTGGTATTCGACCGCCATGGCCTCCATGGGGCAGTTGCCGGTCCGCTCGCCGATGCCCAGGAGCGTACAGTTGACGCTGGAACAGCCGTAGAGCCAGGCGGTGGCCGCGTTGGTCACGACCTTGTAGAAATCGTTATGCCCGTGCCACTCCAGCTGGGCGGAGGGGATGCCGGCATAGTGGTTCAGGCCGTAGACGATGCCGGGAACGCTGCGGGGCAGGGCCGCGCCGGGATAGGAAACCCCGTAGCCCATCGTGTCGCAGGCGCGGATCTTGATGGGGATGCCGCTTTCCCGGCTCAGGTTCATCAGCTGCTCGGCGAAGGGCAGGACGAAGCCGTAATAATCCGCCCGGGTAATGTCCTCGAAATGGCAGCGGGGCCGGATGCCCCGGTCCAGCGCGGCCTTGACGATGCCCAGATACTTGTCCATCGCCTGGCCGCGGGTCAGATGCATCTTTTTGAAAATATGATAATCGCTGCAGGAGACGAGGATGCCCGTTTCCGGCACGCCCGCGGCCTTGACCAGCTCGAAATCCTTTTCGTTGGCCCGGATCCAGGTCGTAATCTCCGGGAAGGGAAGATCCGCCTCCTGGCAGAGGCGGAGGGCCTCCTGATCGTTTTTCGTATAGAGGAAGAACTCGCTCTGGCGGATCAGGCCCTTCGGCCCGCCCAGGCGGCTCATCAGCTTAAACAGATGCAGGATCTGTTGGGGCGTAAAGGGGCTGACGGACTGCTGCCCGTCGCGGAAGGTCGTGTCGGTCATCCAGATTTCGTCCGGCACGCACATGGGCACATGCCGCATGTTGAAGGAGACCTTCGGGATATGCTCATAGTCGAAAATCTCCCGATACAGGTTCGGCTCCTCCACGTCCTGCAGGGAGTATTGATACTTGCTCTGCATCAGCAGGTTGTTCTTTTTGTCAAAGGTCAGCAAGGGCGGTTTCCTCCTTTCACGGACGGCGCCCGCCGGGGAAGGCGGGCACGGCCATTCCTTACCATTATATCCATCCGGGGGATAATTGGCAAGTGTCCGGCCCCGCGCCGATTGAGGCTGCGGAGCGGAGGCCCACCGGCGCCCTTGCGGAAAAGGGGAATTGGGCCTATAATAGCCCGCGGACGGAAGCGAGTGAGCCGATCCGCGGCGCGGGCGGAAGGCGCCTTCAGCCGATGGCCGCCGAGCCGTTTTCGAAACCGATCCGCGGCGCGGGCGGAAGGCGCGAGGTTTTCGCCGGCGAATGAACAGGGAGGAAGCAAAGGAATGAAAATCGGACTGCTGATTGCCATTGAGCGGGAGCTGAAGGCCTTCCTGCTGGACGGGGGGCTGCTGACGGAGGAAACGGTCGGCGGCCGCCGGGTTTATCATACGCGGATGGGCGGGAACGAGGTTTACGCCCTCCGCTCCGGATGGGGGGAAATCGACGCCGCCGCGGGAACCCAGCTGCTGATTACCGGATGCGGATGCGAGGCGATCCTGAATTTCGGGGTGACCGGGGCGCTGGATCCGTCGCTGAAGGTCGAGGACCTTTTCGTGGTCAGCAAGGTGCTGCATTACGATTTTGACACCTCGCTCATCGACGACGTGGCGCCCCATCAGTACGAGGGGGAGCCGGACGCCTTCATGCGGCTGGACGAGGGGCTGATGGCCCGCGCGAAGGCACTTTGGCCGGGACTTCGGGAGGCGGCGGTCGCCAGCGGGGACCGGTTTGTGGCGGACCGGGCCTTCAAGGAGGAGCTGTATGGCAAGGGGTGCGATATCTGCGACATGGAAATCGCCGCCATCGCCCGGGTTTGCCGGCTCAACGGGGTGCCCTGCCTGTCCATCAAGTGCATCAGCGACACCTATGACGGGGACGGAAAGGATTTCGAAAAGAACGTGGAGCGCAGCGCCGCCCGCGCCTTCGCCGTCCTGCGGCAGGTTTTGGAAAATCCGGAGGTTTAACCCTTGAAGCCCGCCCCTGAATTTGATATAATATCGGGAGTGCACCCGCCCGGGGCGGCAGGAATCGCCCTTCCCTGGCGCGGGCCGGGGAATCGGTTTCCCCGATTTTACGTGAACGGAGTGACTTTTTGATGCAAAAGAAAGCTTTGCTGGCCCTGCTGCTGGGGCTGACGCTGATCCTGTCCGGATGTACCCTGATCCAGAAGGATCCCGAGGTCGACGCGGCGACGGAAATCGTCCGCATGGGCGACTCGGTGGTAACCAAAGGGGAATTCCAGAAGGAAGTCGACGACGAGCTGAACTATATGGCCTACATGTATTCCATGTACGGCTACGCCTATGACGCCACCTCCGCCGAGAACGTCAAGGCCGCGCGGGAAAGCGTCCTGGCCACCGTGAAGCAGCGGCTGGTTTCCCAGGCGAAGATCAGGGAGATGGGCCTGGATCAGCTGACCAGCGAGGAAGAGGCCCAGGTCGAGACCAACGCCCAGAGCACCTTCGACAGCTATGTGAGCCAGATGAAGAGCACCAACTACGCTTCCTCCGAGCTTTCCGAGGAGGAGATCAAGGCCGCCTGCGTCAAGGATCTGGAAGGCATGGGGATTACGATGGACACCGTCCGGGAAGCGGAGCGGGAAAGCTTTGTGACCGAGAAGCTGCGCAGCGAGGTTATCAAGGACATCGCCGTCTCCGACGAGGAGGTCAAGACCGAGTACGACAAGCGGGTGGAGACGGGCAAAACGAATTACGAATCCGACGCCTCCAGCTGGTGCTCCGCCCGGAACAACGGCTCCACCCTGTATTACACCCCCGCGGGCGTCCGCTATGTGAAGCAGATCCTGATCAAATATGACGATCAGCCCGCCATCACCGACGCGAACACCCGGATTTCCGACGCAAACGGCCGGATCTCCGCCGCGCAGGCCATCCTCGACAAGGCGGACGCCACCGACGAGGAAAAGACCCAGGCCCAGGCGGATCTGGAAGCGGCCCGGAAGGATCTGGAAACCGCCCAGGCGGATCTGCAGACCGCCACCGACGCGGCCTACGCCACCATCGACGCCGAGGCCGACGAGGTGCTGGCCCGGCTGGCCTCCGGCGAGGAATTTGAAACCGTCATGGCCGAGAAGACTGACGACCCCGGCATGCAGACCGGCGCCGCCACCGCGGAGCGGGGCTACGCCGTTTGCACCGGGATGGCCTCCTTCGACAGCGCCTTTGTCGACGCCGCCATGGGGCTGGCCAAGCCCGGGGATGTGACCGGCAAGGTGCGCGGCGCCTCCGGCGGATACTACATCATCAAATACGTGAGCGACGCGACGGAGGGCCCGGTCGAGCTGGATTCCGTGAAGGACACGATTCATTCCTCCCTGCTGTCCTCCAAGCAGAGCGAGCATTTTAACACCACGATGACCCAGTGGGTGGACGCCACCGAATTCAAGGTGGATCTGGGCGCGCTGGACAACTGATTCGCGCTTGGCCGGGGATGCCGCTTTTCGGACAGGGAAAACGGCGTCCCCGTTTTTTGTAAGACGCATACAAAGGAGAAAAACACATGGTTTATATTTCTCCGGCCCTCTTCAAGCGGCAGGCCAGGGAGGCGCTGCGGGGCCACTGGCTGACCGCCCTGCTGATCGCCCTGGTGGTCAACCTGCCCTCCCTGCTGGTGCAGGGAATCGCCGCCTTTACCGGGAACGATCTGCTGACCCGGATCCAGCAGGCGGCCTACTCCGCCATCCTGCCCGGCGGGGCGATGGTGGATCCGAACGCGCTGCTTTCCGGCCTGCGGGAGATTGAGCAGTCCTCCGGCATCTGGATCATGCAGGGGCTGAACGTCGCCGCGTGGCTGCTGACCCCCTGCCTGACGCTGGGCATGCTGGCCTGGACCCAGGGCCGCCTGCGGGGCGAGGAGGATCCCGGGTTCACGGCGGTTTTCAGCCGGATGCGCCTGTTTTTCAAGGGCATCGGGCTGCGGCTGTATGTGGCGCTGCGGGTGTTCCTGTGGATGCTGCCGGGTGTCGCGCTGATGATCCTGTCCCTGCTGCCCCTGTGGCTGAGCGACCGGACCTCCAGCCTCTCGATTCTCTCCGGGGCGAACACCTCCTACGGCCTGATGACCGCCTCCACGGTGGTCATGGCGGTGCTGGCGGTCATCGCCGCGCTGAAATACGCCCTGGCCGACCGGCTGCTGGCGGAGACGCCGGAGATGAAAATCACCGCCGCGGCGAAGAAAAGCAAGGAAATCACCCAGGGAAAGAAGGGACTGCTTTTCAGCCTGTATATCAGCTTCGTGCTGTGGCATCTGCTGGCGGTGATGGCCTCCACCCTGTGCATGGATCTGCTGGGGCCGGTGGCGGGGCTGATGATCCAGATGCTGGCCTCCCTGGCGATTACGGCCTATCTGGAAACCGCCGTGTCCGCCTTCGGCCTGTGGGCGGTCAGGCCCGTGCCGGCGACGCCCCCGGAGGAAGAAGGAAAGAGCCTGAATTAATCACAGAAGGCGCCCGAAGGCAGAGCGCCTTTGGCCTGCCGGCAGCCTTCGCTGCCGGAGGCGTTGGGACTTTGAGGATGAGGAGGATTGAAACCCATGAAACTGCATGAGGATATCCGGTATATCGGCGTTAACGACCACGACCTGGATCTGTTCGAGGGGCAGTATATCGTGCCCGACGGGATGGCCTACAATTCCTATGTGATCCTGGATGAGAAGATCGCCGTCATGGATACGGTCGACCGGCATTTCGGAAAGGAATGGATGGAGAACCTGGAGAAGGCCCTGGCCGGGCGGGAGCCGGATTTCCTGATCGTCCAGCATATGGAGCCGGATCATTCCGCGAATATCCCGCTGTTCCTGGAAAAATACCCGAAGGCGAAGGTGGCCGCGTCCGCCAAGGCCTTCGCCATGATGAGCCAGTTTTACGGGGCGGATCCGGGCGAGCGGAAAATCGTGCTGGCCGAGAAGAGCCAGCTGGAGCTGGGGCGGCATACGCTGACCTTCTATACCGCCCCCATGGTGCACTGGCCGGAGGTTGTCATGACCTTCGACAGCCTCTCCGGCACCCTGTTCTCCGCCGACGCCTTCGGCAAGTTCGGCGCGCTGGACCGGGAGGCGGAGGACTGGGCCTGCGAGGCGCGGCGGTACTACTTCGGCATCGTCGGCAAATACGGCGCCCAGGTGCAGGCGCTGATGAAGAAGCTGACGGGGCTGGAAATCAAAACCATCTGCCCCCTCCACGGGCCGGTGCTCAGCGAGGATCTGGGGTATTATCTGGGCCTGTATCAGACCTGGTCCTCCTACGGGATCGAAAGCCCCGGCATCGTCATCAACTATACCTCCGTCTACGGCCATACGAAGGAGGCCGCGGAGCTGCTGGCCGAAAAGCTGCGGACCCGGGGCTGCCCGAAGGTGGCGGTCAACGATCTGGCCCGGTGCGACCGGGCGGAGGCGGTGGAGGATACCTTCCGCTACGGCACGGCGGTGTTCGCTACGACCACCTATAACGCCGACATTTTCCCCTTCATGCGGGAATTCCTGCTGGATCTGGCGGAGCGGAACTTCCGGGGCCGCCGGATCGGCCTGATCGAAAACGGTACCTGGGCGCCCACGGCGGCCAAGGGCATGAAGGCGCTGCTGGCGGGATGCAAGGATCTGACCTTCCTGGAGCCGGAAGTCAAAATCACCTCCGCCCTCAACGAAGCCAGCCTCGCCCAGCTGGATGCCCTGGCGGACGCGCTGATGGCGGAGTAAGGGACGGAAGGGCCGCCGCGACGCGGACGGAGCGAAACAGGCCCGCGGGATGGCTGAGGCGCGATCCGGCATCGAGGATGAACGGACCCGGCGGCCACGGTGCCGCCGAGAAGAAAGAAGGGGAGGATGGCCGTCATTGGATGAACCGCTGATCAGCGTAGTGATTCCGGCTTACAAAGCTGAAAAACGGCTGAACAGATGCCTGGAAAGCGTCTGCGCGCAAAGCTGGAAAAACCTGGAGATTTTTGTCGTCGACGACGGCAGCCCGGACGGCACCGGAGAGATCGCCGAGGCCTGGGAGAAAAAGGATCCCCGGGTCCGGGCGATTCATCAGCCCAACGCCGGGGTGTCCGCCGCCCGAAACCGGGGGCTGGCGGAATGCCGGGGCGAATGGGTCCGCTTTGTGGACGCGGACGACATTCTGCCGGCGGATTCCATCGCGCGGCTCTATGCCCGGGCGAAGGAAAACGGCAGCGACCTGGTGATCGCCGGATATGAGCAGCACGTGGGCGAGCTGGTCATTCGCGCCAACCTGGCCGATCGGGACGAGACCCTGACGGTGGATCGCTTTCTGCCCTTCCTGAACAAATACGCCAACAGCTTTTTCTGCGGCGTGCTGTGGAACAAGCTGTTCCGTCGGGATCTGATCGAAAAGAAGCCCATCCGCTTCGAGGGCGGGCTGGGCTACGGGGAGGACTTCCTCTTCGTCTGCGAATACCTGAAGGAGGCGGAGAAAATCACCTTCTCCCGGGACAATGTGTATTGCTATGTCCGCCATCCCCACAGCATGACCTTTTCCCAGACCTGGGACAGTTTCCAGCATCCCATCCGGAACCTGAAGGCCAAAATGCGCCTGTATCGCGGGCTGCGGAACCTTTTTCAGGAGCGGGGCGCCTATGAGCAGTATCGGAAAACCCTGTGGCTGTATCTGTTCCGGGCGACGCTGAATTCCTGAGCAAAAAAGCGGTTTCGCCCGGCCGCCGGCGGAGACGTCTTTTTCAGACATGAAGCAACCGGAACGCGGCCATATGGACGGGGCAGACGGAGAAAACCAGCATACAGACAGAAAAAACCGGGCGCGGCCAAGGCCGAGCCCGGTTTTTATCGAAAGGGTTTCTTTTGAAAAGGAAGATCGGCCGGCCCGCCGGAGCGAAACGCCAGGCGGGCCGGGACGCGTCAGAAGCCGAGGCGCCTCCGCATTTCCTGATAGGCTTCCTCCACGCCGCCCAGATCCCGGCGGAACCGGTCCTTATCCAGCTTTTCATGGGTCTTGCTGTCCCAGAAGCGGCAGGTGTCGGGGCTGATCTCGTCGGCCAGAACGAGGGTTCCGTCCGCCGTGATGCCGAACTCCAGCTTGAAATCGATCAGATCCACGCCGGCGTTTTTGAAATACGCCTTCAGCAGCTCGTTGATCCGCAGGGCGTAGGTCGCGATGCCCTTCATCGTTTCCTCATCCGCCCAGCCCATGGCGGCGATGTGATACTCGTTAACCATGGGATCGCCCAGGGCGTCGTCCTTATAGCAGTATTCCAGCACCGGCTTGCGCAGCGGCGTTCCCTCCGGGACGCCCAGGCGCTTGGACAGGCTGCCGGCCGCCACATTGCGCACGATGACCTCCAGCGGCACGATGGAAACCTTTTTGACCAGGGTCTCCCGGTCGTTCAGCTCCTCGATGTAATGGGTCGGGATCCCGTCCTTTTCCAACACCTTCATCAGAAAATTGCTCATCCGGTTGTTGATGACGCCTTTTCCCTGAATGGTGCCCTTTTTCTGGCCGTTAAAGGCGGTGGCGTCGTCCTTATACGAAACGAGCACCACATTCGGATCATCGGTCGCGAAAACCTTCTTGGCTTTTCCTTCGTAGAGCTGCTCCAGCTTTTTCATGGGATCCTCCTCCTGTCGGTCTGCCTTCGTTTTCCGCTGCCCGGCGCTTTGACCGGACATCCCGCACATTCTATTCCCTCCGGCCCTGTTTGTCAAGGAAGCGCGGCCCCCCGCCGGGCAAGGTTTTTCTTGCGGTTTGGGCGGAATGAGGATATAATCAAGGCAATCCGAAACCGACAGGACAAACAGGCAGGAGTGGTACGCTATGCGCCAGATCGCATTCTTCACCGCCGACTGGAATTATGAGCTGGTAGGGGAAACCCTGCGGGGCGTTTCCGCCTATCTGGACTCCCATCCGGACGTCAACGTCCGGGTGTTCGACTGCTTCGGCATCGACGAAACGGTCATCGACGACGCCTGCGTCTATGAGATCTACCATCTGGCGGATCTGGATCAATATGACGGCGTGATTATCCAGACGCACCAGATCGTGAAAAAGGATATGCTCGACGAGCTGGCCGGGAGGGTCAAGGCCAGGGGGATTCCGGCCGTTTCCATCGGGGCGCCGCTGGCGGGGCTGCCGGAGCTTGGAACCGACGACCGGCATGATTTCGAGGAGCTTACCCGCCATGTGATCGAAAAGCACGGGGCCCGGAAGCTGTGGTTTTTGAAGGGCGCGGAGGAATACGACGAAGATGGCGAGGCGGTGCTTCGTCGGAAGGGCTTTGAGGACGCCTGCGGGGCCGCCGGCATTCCGAAGGAAAACATCCGCACGATCGACGGCAACTGGAAGGCCTATTCCGGGGAGAGCGCCGGCCATATGCTGCTGGCCGCCGCCGAAAAGCCCGACGCCCTGATCTGCGCCAACGACGATATGGCCCTCGGGGTGCTGAACATCCTGCGGGATTCCCCCATGCGGGTGCCGGGGGATTTGATCGTGACCGGGTACGACGGGATCTTCAGCGCCTCCCTCTGCACGCCCCGGCTGGCGACGGTGGACCGGAACTTCAGCGACATGGCCCGCCTGGCGATGGACACGGTCATGGACATGATCGACGGGCGGACGCCGCCGGCCCTTTCCTATAACCGGACCCGGCCCCAGATGACGGGAACCTGCGGATGCGCGGGGGATGAGGAGGCGGAGGTGATCCGGATCAAGGACCGGTTCTACCGCCAGTCCCAGTTCCTGCGCAGCTTCTATCTGACGCAGGACAAAATGTCCGCCGCCCTCGCCCGGGCCGAAAGCCTGCAGGACGTCATGGCCGCGGTGGAAAATCACAAGGATATTTTCGGCGCCGGGGATATCCGGATCTATCTGGACAAGAAATACTATGACAGCATCGTGGCCGCGGCCCGGGGAGAAAACCGGGATCTGACGGAGGGCAGCTATTCGGGCACCTTTATGCTGACGGCGGATTCGGCCAAAAGGGCGGGGGCCCGGAAGCAGTACAAATGCTATCACGTGGGCCAGACCCAGCGCCGCAATTCCCCCTCCACCCTGACCTCCGGGCGGATGACCATGTATTATCCTCTGCGATACGGCAAGGTCATGGTGGGCGTGCTGATGATGCGGGGCACCTCCGCGGCGGCGGAGCTGAACCTGCATGAAAGCATCATGAACCTGATCGTGCTGGCCCTGGAAACCGTCCGCCAGCGCCAGATCATGAACGCCCTGAACGGGAGGCTGAACAGCCTCTATGTCACGGACCAGCTGACGGGGCTGTATAACCGCTTCGGTCTGGAGCGGGCAGGACAGCCCCTCTTCGACCGGCTGGTGCGGGAGGGAAAAAGCGTCCGGTTCCTGTTTGTGGATATCGACGAGATGAAGAAAATCAACGACCAATACGGCCATGAGGCCGGAGACCGGGCCCTGCGGGCGGCGGCGCGGATCCTGATGGAAATCTGCGAGGCGGAGGATTTCCGCATGCGCTACGGCGGGGACGAATTCATCGTCTTCGGCGAGGCGGACGGACGGGATCTGAAGGCAAAGATGAAGGAGCGGCTGGAAGCCTATAACGCTTCTTCCGAGCTGCCCTGCCCCCTGAGCCTGTCCGCCGGGGAGTTTATCCGAACCCCTGACAACCCCCTGAGCCTGGAAAAATGCCTGCAGGGGGCCGACGCCTGCATGTATGAAATCAAAAAGCATAAAAAACACCCGGGAGCGCCCGCCTAGTGGCCGGGGTGACTCCGGCCGCTTCCCGATCCTGCCCCCGATTCCCGGGATCGATGAGTCCCGCGGGGACGCTCAGCACACATCGGCCCGGCGGACAGGCTTATTAGGTTCGCGCTGCAGAGGGAATATATAGAAAAAAACAACCGGAACCATTGCCATTTGAAGGAAAAAAATATTATACTTGTCCTGCACTCGGCAACAGGAACCGACAATGCTCGAAGAAAGGGGCAGAACAAATTGGTTTACTTCGGTTTGGATCTGGGAGATGGAGAAAGCTGTGTGCATTGGTCCAGGGACGCGGGAACCGGCATCGTCAATGTGATTCCCATCAGCGGAAAAGGAAGCTTCCTCAGCGCGGTCGCGAAGCTGGATGGGCGCATCATCATAGGAGACATGGTCAAACAGACGCAGGATGAAAAACTTCAGGACGTGAATGTATGCTTTAAGCGGCATTTCCTGGAGAATCAGCCTGAAACGGATCAGATCATTCTGGATTTTGTGAAGGGAATCCTGGAAGAGGTGCGGAAAAATCCCTCCGCGGGTCCCTTCGTGGATGATGAGGAAAAGAGCTGCTTCCTTGTTGGCTGCCCGGCCGGATGGAGTCCAGAGGAGCGCGAACGCTATCGCCAGCTGATGATCAAAGCCGGCATGAAAAACGTGCGTATTGTTTCGGAATCCCGCGCCGCGTTTGAAAACGTGCTGCACAGCAGGGAAAACGCGATTGATCCGAATCTCGAGGGCCAGACGATGCTGGTCATCGATATCGGCTCCTCAACCCTCGATTTTGCCTACGTGCTGGACGGCCATGAATACGGGGTGACAACCGCCGGGAATATTCTGCTGGGCGGCGGCCTGATGGACGAGCTGATCGTTCTCCGGTCCCTGGAGCTTCAGAAAGAACATGATCCGGAGAATGTGCAGATCATTGAAAAAATGATTGAGCGCTGCCCCGCGAAAAAAGGAAAGCTGATGCTCGCGGCCAGGGAGCTGAAAGAGTATTATTTCGAGCATGAAGAGGATTTTCTGAAGGATAATTCCAGCCTGGAAAAGCGGGTGACGCTCTTTGGGGATGGTGGCGCCTACCGCGTGATGCTTCAGATTTCCCCCATGATCGTGGAGGAATGGATTATCACAAGGCCGCATCCTCTGCTGAACGGACAGAGCTTTGAAAGCCGGCTTCAGGACAGCCTGGTCTCGGTTTGCGATACGATCAGCAGACAGAAGAAGCCGGATCTGGTGATCCTGACCGGGGGCCCCTCCAGAATGTCCTTTTTCCGCGAAATGTGCGAAAAGCAGTTCAAAGGCGCCCGGCTGATCTGCAGCAAAAAGCCGGAATACGATATCTCGAGGGGACTGGTATTTGTCGGAAAAGCGGATGAGAAGATGACCGCCTGCATCCGGGAAGTCCGTGAGTACGCGGCCGGCCCGGCCGTAGAGGAGCTGGTGAAGCGCTCGATTCCGAGTCTGGCGGAGAAGATTACGCGCCCCCTTTTGGACGCGGTCATGGATCAATGCGTCGCGCCCGCGTTTGAAAGCTGGAAAAAAGGACGCTTTCAGACGCTGAACGATTTTCAGAGATCGGTGGAAAACGAAATCAAAGAATACCTGCGCTCGGATACGATGCAGAAGGAAATTGAAGAGCCGGTCAACACCTGGAGCAGCGGCATCATCCGGGCTGTGGAAGAGGACATCAACAGCATTTCCCTCAGGCATGACGTTCCGTTTACGATCGATCAGAAAGAATTAAGCATCCGCGGCTATTCCGGCGGAAATGTCAGACTGACGATCCAGTCCATCAACAATCTGCAGGCGATCGCGGGCATCGTGCTGGTCATTACGGTCGGACTGATCTGCGGCGGAAGCGGCATTGCGCTCCTGGCGACGGGGCCTGTTGGCATCGTGCTGGGCGCAATCATCGCGATTGCCGCCATCCTTCTGGGCAAAGGAAAAGCTACGGAAGCGATTATGAATCTGAACATCCCCGGTCCGCTGCGCCGCCTGTTCCGGACGGAATCCATCCTCTCCGAGGAGAACAGGATGAAGATTGAGAAAAACATTCAGGAAGGCATGCTGAAGAACCCGAAGATGGCCGAGGATCTGGTTGCGCAGGTAAGCCAATGCATTGACGCCACGCTTTCTGAAGCCGCGGGGCGGGTGGAGCAGTACATGGAATCGTAAGACGGCAAACAGGAACAAAGGAGATCAATCGATGGACATGCCGAAGGCAGTGATTGAACTGCGGACCTACTCGAAACAGCTGGAACTGAAAGAGGTTCAGGAGATCAAGGATGACCGGCAAAAACGAATCCTCGGCGTTCTCGCGCAACGTCAGATGGAAGGGCTGAGGATTCTGGAATGCGTTCAGGCCAGGGAAGAAGTTTCTCAGGAGAAAGGGCGGCAAAAGCCGGGGATCGACCAGCTGATCAGGAGCCCGGTCCTTTCCCTGGCTTTGCTGACGATGGCGCTTGTTTCCGGCGTGATTGTTGTCGCGTCGGGCGCCAGCGGCGCGGCCGCCGGAAACACCCAGTGGAGCCTCATCCTCATTTGCTCTGTTTTGCTGGCGGCGGGACAGGCGATCTATCAACTGGTGAAAGGAAAAGAGAAAAAAGATCCGGCGGCGGTCAGGCCCAAACCGGAACTTGTGATTGATCAGGATAAAGCGCGGATGCTGCTGGATCGGCAATGCAGAAATCATTTGGCTGACAGTCAGGCCATCTGTGAGATGTTTACTGCGGAATACGAGGAAAACGTCGGCAATTTTGAGGCGGACCTGCTGCGGCTGTATCCTTCCCTGTATGAAGCGTCCGTGGATCACCCTGAAGTGGAAGATCTCCGATTCGGCATCACCCTGGTCAAAATGATGCTCAGGAAATGCGGGCTGGAAGCGGTTCCCTATTCAGAGGAGCGGAAAAATCTGTTTAACGTCGAAGAGGCCGACTACCAGGATCAGATGCGATATCCGGCGATCGTCCGCGCCCAAACCGGCGAGCTGATGAAAAAAGGCGAATACAT
>CAMOGC010000018.1 GCA_946613955.1 uncultured Clostridia bacterium | reverse complement strand
CGGCCGCCCGGTCTTATCGGAAGAAATCCGGGGAGAGGGCGGGAAGGGGAAGACCCAGACGAAGGCGGCGGGCAAAATCCCGATGCAGGGTGCGGCAGGCGGCCTCAAAGGCGGCGGGGCCTTCCTCCGCGGCCTTGATCAGCAAAATGGACGCCTCCCGGCTTTCCGCCCCGCCGGGATGGCGGCACAGCAGGCTTTCGCAGCAGGCCGCTTCCTCCCCCGGCGGAAAGGGCCGGAACCCTTCGGGCGGGCCGGAAAGGGGCTTGCGAAGCTCCAGCCAGCCGCCAGAAGACCAGGCTTCCCAGCCCGCGGCCTCCGCCTTTTGCCGGAAGGAGGCCAGGGCCTCCGGCGGGGCGAAGGAAGGGAGATCCGAGGCAAAGAGGAAATCCGGCCTCCGGCTGCGGCGCAGGGCCGGCGGCCGGGGCAGCGCCGAATCCGCCAGCAGATTCCGCAGCTCCCGGCGGAGGGCGCTTTGGGGAGGCGTCACCATATGACCTCCCGGCCGGGGACGCTGCGGCGCTCCAGGAAGAAGCGGCCCATGCGGGTGGGGGATCCGGCGGGCGCCCAGTCGGCGGGAAAATCGTATTCAAAGCTGCCGCAGGCGTTGATCACGGGGATGCCGCCGAATTCCCGCTCCCGGGTGAACCTGTGGCCGGTGTATCCCTGGTGAACGTGGCCGTGGAACATGACGGCGGGACGGTAGCGGTTCAGAAGAGGCTTGAAGCACTCGAAGCCCCGATGGGCGGGATCCTCCTGATCACCGACGCCCGCGATCGGGGAATGGGTCAGGAGAATATCAAAGCCGCCCGCGGAGCGGATTTCCCGGCGAAGCCGGCGGATCCGCCGGGCCATCTCCTCCTCGGAATACATGCAGGGGCCGGGGCGATAACGGATGGAACCGCCCAGCCCCAGGATCCGGAGCCCTCCCACCAGCACCACATGCCCGTCGGCACAGACGCAGCCCTCCGGCGGCTTCTTTTCATAGGCCGTGTCGTGGTTCCCGTGAACATAAACCACCGGCGCGGAGGAAAAACAGGTGATATAGTTCAGGTAGGCGGCGGGAAGATCCCCGCAGGAGAGAATCAGATCCACGCTTTGCAGGGTTTCCTTTCCGTATTCGCTCCAGAGCCGGTTGACCGGCTCATCGGCCAGAGCCAGGATCCGCATATGGGTTTCCTCCGCTTCTGTATGATACTGAGATTGCTTCAGGGAAATGATTCAACCCGAGATCCGGCGGAAGCGGGGCGCTTTCCCCTCTTCGGGCCGGCGGGTTTTCCGATTCCGGGGCGCTGATCCCCGGAAGGCGGCCCGGCGGTCAGCCTTTCTCGTTCCAGGAAATGGCGCTGACGTCGGACTTGGCCAGGCTGCCGATGCCCTGGCTCTGCGCCAGGGGACGGGCTTCGGGGGTCAGCTCCTCCAGGGAGGGAAGGGAACCCACCACGTTGTCCGCCAGATAATCCATGCAGAGGATTTCCGCCGGGGTCAGCCGCTGATCCGGAGCGCAGCGGAGGATTCCCTGCTGGTCCTTCATCTCCCCTTCGAAGGGGGTAAAGGCCTGATCCCGGAACTGGGCCTGGAGGATTTTGATCAGGCGGACGGCGGCGGGATCCATCCGGGAGGAGAAGACCACGTCCAGGGTGTTCGCGCTGATTCCCCACCAGTAGGCCAGGGAGGAGGAGCTGCTTTCGGAGGCGGCATCGAAGACGCCCTTGAGCATCAGCTCCATGATATGCTGATAGAAGACGCCCCACCGGGGCACCAGGGTCGCGATGGAGCGGATTTCCCCATTCTGGCGGACATAGAGGCCGGAATCCCGGGAGGAGGGATTGGGGGCGGTCAGATCCCGGTTGCAGATGACCTGGATCGAGGGATCGTGGAAGGGCTCCACCGGGTCAAAGCTGAGAAGGGAAGTCCAGTTGAGGTAAATGCGGGCGTCCGGGTTCACCATGCGGGCCCCCACGGCGAAGGCGTTGATCATGCTGGGGGTTCCGTAAATCGGATAATCGGCGATGTAGCCGATTTTTCCGTTTTTGGCCAGCAGCCCCGCCGCCATGCCCAGCAGGAACTTGGCCTCGAAGAAGCGGAGGTAATAGGTGGGCACATGGTGATAACCCGTCAGCTGGCTGCAGACCAGCAGCTTTTTGTCCGGATGGCGCAGGGAGGGCTCGATGAAGCTGTTGAGCATCAGCGGCGAGGTGGCGAAAATCAGCTGTACCCCGTCCTTGATGAGACGCTCGATCTCCTCCTCCGTTTCCGTCCGGGAGGGCGTAACCCGGCTCAGGGTTTCCACCCGGTCCCCCAGCTTTTCCTGAGCCTCCAGCCGGCCCATATCGTGCCAGTAATTCCAGGCGGAGTCGGCGATGGAGCGGGTATAGAGGAAGGCCGCCTTGATCTTGGAGGGGTGGAAGAGGGTGTTGATCAGCGTCGGGGCGGGATCATTTTCCCGATGATCCATGACCAGACTCAACTCATCCTCCCGGAGGAGGAACTCCTCCTGCATCAGGCGGACATTCTTTTCCACGTCCGAAAGGCTCATATCTCGGACATCCTCATAGCCGAAGGCCAGCAGCCACCGGAGAAAGGCGTCCCCGCAGGGAATGAGGGCCTTTTCCTGCCCCATGTTCCGATAGACGGAATAGAAATAATGGTACAGCTTCTTCAGGCTCAGGGTATCGTCCTGGGACCAGGTATCGCCGCTTTTCATCCCCGGCAGGGAGGACAGCCGGTCATAGGAGCCGGGCTTGGTCAGGAAGAGGTCATAGAGGCCGCTGGCCTTGGAAAAGTCGCAGTATTCATAATAGGCGACGACGGCGGGATCCTCCGTCCGCACCGGGAGGGCGCGGGTCACGTCCGCGTCGATGTACTCCGCGTCCAGGAATTTCAGGACGCTGGTCCGCTTATTGCCCTCCACCAGATAGTAATACCCCATGTATTCCACCATCTTGGCCGGATCGCGCATGCCGTCCTTTTCGATGGAGTCATAAAGGATGGTCCATTTGGTACAGAATTCGGAGTTCATCTCCAGAATCGGCATAAAATTGTTGGCAAAGGCGTAGGACCGGCCACGGGAAACGGAGCCCACCACCCGATCCAGGGGGATGGACTGGACGCCCAGGGAAACCCGGGTCAGGGAATTCAGGGCCGGCACCTTTTCCTCCAGCACCGGGAGATAGGGATCCGTATTGTTCCGGGTTGCCTGTCCGAAGGCCCGAAGGCCCCTCTGGCGGGCGCGGGCATAGTATTTCACATCCATGTTTTCATTACCTCCATTCAGGGAGAGCAGGGGAAGTCCGAAAGCGCGGATCAGGGCCGCGTCAGGTCATACATCATGACGGCGGCGGCGACGGCCGCGTTCAGGGATTCGGCGCCGCCCCGCATGGGCAGGCGCAGATGATGGGTGGCTTCCCGCCGGACCGCGGGGGAGACGCCGTTTCCCTCGTTTCCCACCACCAGCACCAGTTTATCACAAACGCCGCTTCTTTCATAGAAGGGATCTCCGTCGAGCTGGGAGGAAAGGACCGAATATCCCTCTTCCCGAAGCCGGGCCAGCTCCTCCGGCAGGGAGGCGGGAAAGGCGAGGCCCACCCGGAAAATGCTGCCCATGGTGGCCCGAAGGGTTTTCGGGGAAAAGACGTCGGCGCAGTCGGGACTGAGCAGAACGCCCCCGAAGCCGGCCGCGTCCGCCGTACGCACAATGGTACCCACGTTTCCCGGATCCTGGAGACCGTCCAGGGCGATGAGCTTTTCCCCGGTCATGGGGACGGAGCGCATCTCCACCGCCGCGGCGATGCCCTGGGGCGTTCTGGTATCGCAGACCGCCGCCAAAACCTCCTCCGGCATCACGCAGACCGGCAGATCCTCCGGCAGCCCCTCGGGGAGAGGATGATTCTCCCGCACAAGCAGGCAGCGGACGGAAAACCCGGAGGACAAGGCCTCGGCGGTCATTTTATCCCCCTCGACCAGGAAGAGACCCGTCTCCTTCCGGCCCTTCCGATCCTTCAGGGAGCGGAGAAGCCGCACCCGGGGGTTTTTCAGGGAAGACAGTTTTTCGATCCTCATTTCAGGCAAAACCCTCCCGCAGGATATCCATCAGCAGCCCCGGAAACGCGCTGAGGGCGGAATAGGGCCGGGGCGCTTCCCCTCTCCCGGCGAAGGCCGCCTGGCCCGCCTGCAGGATAGCCTGGCGGCCAAAGGGAGTAAAGGGATCATAGTAATCATTGGCATACAGGCCGGGGAAGAGCAGGGCCGCCTCCTGCGGAAATTCCCGGCGGAAGCGGACGAGAAATTCCGGCAGGAGCTCCTCCGGGCGGACCGAAATGGACGCGGGCACCGCGGAGGGCCGGGGAACGCCGGCGGTGGTTTCCCCCACGAGGGAAAGGCCGACCGGGATTTCCAGCTTTTTCTCCGCCGAGAAGACCAGATAAAGGGAGGAGACCCGGGGGTTGCGGAACATGGTAAGGAAATGCCAGAGGGCGGTTTTGACCGGCGGACTCATCCGCTCGATCCATCCGGCGCCCCGGCCCGCCAGGAAAAGGGTCATGCTTTCCGGCAGGGAATCGTTGCGCTGGCTGTCGCCGGCGATCTGGAGCAGCACCAGGCCGCAGAGCATCATCAGCCATCCGGCGTAAAAGAGCACCAGAGCGCCGGAGCGGCCGGGGGCGCCATCGGCGCGGCGCTGGGCCAGGGCGGAAAGAAGCATATCCCCGTGATCGGCCACCAGGGCGTCCAGGGCATAGCGGGCCTGGCGCAGGGCGGCGGCATCCGACCTGGCCCGGTCCAGCACGGCCCGGAAGGCGGCCAGGTCCTCCTGGAGCAGGGGATCGGGGATGAAGCCGAAATCGCTCCCGATCAGATCCGGATCCCGCAGGAGATCGGGCAGGAGCATATTATGGAAGCCCAGGGGCAGCTGGCAGGTACGGGCGGCGGCTTCCCGGCCCCGCAGGAACAGGGAGATATCCGCCGTATCGGCGCCCAGATCCAGCGTCATGAACCCGCCGCGGGCGTTGTCCGGGGAGCAGAAGCGGAAATAGGCGCCCAGCGCGCTGCTTTCCGGGGCGAACAGCACGGGAGGAGCTTTGGGCGGCAGGGGCAGCCCGCTTTCGTCCCGGATTTTTTCCGCCAGAGAATGGAAAAGATCCGCCAGCCTGTCCCGGCCCTCGGAGGCCATCTCATCCGGCAGGGCGGCCCGCCATCCCAGGGAGGCGGCGCCGGCCAGCCGGGCCTGCAGCGCGGCCATGAGCATGACCTGATGGAGACAGAGCCGGACGGAACGGCCCTTCTCGCCGTTCCATTTCAGATCGGTATACAGCGCCTCCGGGGGAACATCCAGCACGTCCCGCAGCGAGGAGGACATGAAGACGCAGCTGTCCCGGAAGGGAAGATCCCCGGCGCCCGGCTCGTTCCGGAAAATGCGGAGGGCGGCGGGAAGCAGCGCCGAAACCGGCACCGCCGGCAGGAACTCCCGCCAGAGCAGATCCTCCGCGGCGGCGGGGCTGCGCAAAATGGTCCGGACGGAAACGGGCCCCTGGAGGGGGAAGCGGCGGCTGCCCTCGGTAAAGATGACCGAGAGGGCCGAGGCGCCGAAATCGATGCAGGCCGTCCAGTCCCCGCCGGCGGGCAGATCCGGGGCGGGCAGGAGATTCGGCAGGGCGCCGACGCTTCGCCCTCCCTTTCGGAAAAGATAGCACAGGGGAAAGGCCGGGGTACAGGCGGAAAAGCGCGGGGCGCTGCCGCCGACGGGGATGATCTCCTTCCCGGTGCACAGGGAAATCTGGAGATCCTCCGGGCAATGGGCATAGGTAAAATAGGCCCGCCATTTTTCCGGATCGAAGGGCAGGGAGGGCCAGAGAGCGACGGTGGGCAGATCATGCGCGTAGAAGGGAATGATCTCCTCCCCGGCATAGACGCGGGTCAGCTTCAGGGTAAAGGCGCCCTCCAGCGTCAGGGACGCCCGGATACGGCTTCCCTCGGCGGAGAAGGACAGAAACCCGTCCCGGATCAGGGTTCGGCCGCGGGGCGTCCGGCACAGCAGGGCGGCAAAATCCGGATCCAGCGGGGGCAGCGCCGCGTCGGAACGGACGGCGGCTGCGGGCGCCCGTTCCTGCTCCTGAAAATCCGCCGCGGGTTCGGCGGAGGATTCCGTATTTTCCGCTTCGGCGGGGGCGTCGGCTTCCCGGGAGATCAGACAGAGGGAGGACAGCAGCGCGTCGCCGATGACCTCGCCTCCCCGGGCGGGAATCAGGGCCAGGGCCTCGCTGAAGGGCCGCAGGGCGGCGGAGGCCAGCTCCGGCCCCAGGCATTCGGTCAAAATCGTCTGGACCGAGGCGGAAACCGTATCCCAGGGCCAGGTCAGCTCGGTGACTTCCTCCCGGATCGGTTCCTTCGCCTCCTCCAGCAGCTTCCGCGCGACGGCGGTGGCCTGGGGATCGGCGCCGGGATAGCGGGCCAGCAGTTCCTCCAGCCCGGCGGCCAGCGCCTCATGATAATCGTCGGAGGAGTGCTCCAGAATGTCGCACTCGGTGTTCAGGGAGGCCAGGAGGGTCTCCTCCTCCGGCGCGTGCGCGCTTTCCAGAAGGAAAACGGCGCTTTCCCGGGCGAGCGGGGTGCCCCGGAAGGTATAAAGCACATCCTCGGACACCTTCGTCTGGGCCGCGGCAAAGGAAGGGCTTCCGCTCAGGGCGGCGCAGACGGCGTCCGTCTCCAGGCCG
Organism: uncultured Clostridia bacterium; assembly: GCA_946613955.1. The sequence goes on along the minus strand of CAMOGC010000018.1, from coordinate 9,484 downwards.
GATTCAAAGCGGGACACTGCCCGGGAGAGCTCCTTCTGCCAGATGGGCAGACGGGTCAGCCCGCAGGCGATCCGAAGCCGGAGGGAAAGGGAAGGATCCTCCTGGTGGCCGGGACGGGCGTGGACGATGTCCTGATGCCAGTCCGCCAGAAAATCCAGGAAGGGCTTGCTGCGGGCGTCCTTCATGTCCGCCCGCATGCGGGTCAGCTGCTCCGTGAGAATCCGGCGGTCCCCCTCGCTCAGATACAGGCAGGGATCCCGGAATTCGGCGGTTTCCCGATCCGCCCAGACGGCAAAGGAGGGAATGAGATCCGTATCCGCTTTCATCAGATGCGCGGGCTCCAGCCCCAGACCCGGCAGCAGCACAGCCACCGGCGCCCGGCGGCTTTCCCGGCAGAGGCAGGCGATGAACGCGCCTTTGGCCCCCCGGGAGGAAAGATAGACCTGGGAAAGGGGCGCGTCCCCCGGGGAAATGGGAAGGAGCTCGAGGGATGCGTCCGCCCCGGCGCGGCGCCGGTATTCCCGCAGGATCAGAAGGGCCAGCAGCCCCCGGCGGACATGGGTGCGATCCGGCTCCACGGGGGCGATCAGCCGGCCCGCGGCGGCGGACAGCGGGAAGAAACGGCTTTCCCCCCGAAGATCCGGCAGCAGCGGCACGGCGGGCACATCCCCGGCGCTCTGGAAGCGGACGCCGGACACCTCCACCCCGCAGACGGAGAAGACCCCTTCCATCAGGCTGCGCAGGGGAGCTTCGGCATCCGGCCGGCGGCACACCGTCAGCAGGTTTTTCAGCAGCATCCGGCTGTCGTTCATGGGATAGCCCTTCAGGAGCGAACCCAGCCCGTCCCGCAGGGTCCGGGCGGCGTTTTCCGATTCCTCGCCGGAGGCGGTCAGCATCGTAAAGGCGTTTTCCGCCAGGGCGGGATCCAGAATCTCCCCGGCAAAGGGAGAAGAGGGGCGCTGGGAGGCGGAAACGAAAAGAGCTTCTCTCCCGCAGGCAGCCTCCAGATCCCGCAGACAGCGGTCCACCGCGGCTTTCAGCATGCGGACCCGCCGCTCCTGCAGACCCAGGGCATAGCGCTCCTCGGCGGAGCCGGCGGGCAGCAGCACCAGCTTTTCCCGGGCGCTGACCTCCGCCACCCGGCAGCGGGCCAGACAGTCCTCCAGCGCCTGGCGGGCGCGGAAGCCCCCCAGGGCGCGGAACACGCCGGCGCGCTCGCCCTCCGCGGCGGAGAGCGTGGCCGCCATCTGGTCCAGCTTGCGGAGCTGCTCCTCCTCGGCGGTGTCGCTCATGGAGTCTCGATGCACGGGCTGCACCTTATCGAGGCCGGAATCCTCGGCCTCCTTCCGGCTGACATCGTATTCGGAGGCCACCGTCACCCAACGCCCGCAGGCGCGCACCGCCTCCTGCCAGAGGGCCGTGGCCTGATCCGCCTCCCGCAGCGGGGCGGGCAGGGCCCGGATCAGCGTCAGAATCTGCAGACAGATGGCTTTCAGCGCCCGCTCCACCGTGTCCAGCTCCCGCGGGAAAGACACGCCCCCATCCCCGGAACGGAAAATCCGGCGGAAAAGGCCGCCCCGCGAGGCGGGCGCCAGGGAGCGGAGCAGGGCGGGATGATCGAAAAACTGGCGGAGGGAGGGAAACAGATCGCTCAGGCACCAGAAGGCGCCCCGGAGAAAGGCGGCGGCGGGCCGGGCCTGCTGATCCAGGGCCTGCAGGGTCAGGATGCCGGGAGCCTCGCGGGTGTGGAGCCCGGCGGAGGGCACCTTTGGCCCGCCCAGCGCTTCCCCCAGCACCCGGGCCGCGGCCCAGTCCATGAGACGCCGGGACTCCTCCCCGTCGACCAGGGAGGCGGGCAGGCCCAGCAGCCAGCAGGCGTCGGCGCCCGTGGTTTCCCGATCGTCCGAGGGGCGAACGAGCTGGCGGTCGCTGAGGGCGGAAAGGGCGGAGCGGGCGTCGCCCAGGGCGCCCTCTGCGCTGTCGCGGACTTCGGCAATCAGCCCAAGGAAGGGGGCCTTCTCCGGAAAGGAACGGCGGAAAAAGCGCAGGACGGCGCAGGCCAGCCCCGCGGCGAATCCGTCGGTCAGGTCGCACAGGAGCATGACCCGGACATCCTCGCCCCGGGCCAGGAAGAGGGCCATCTCGTCCTTCATCCGCAGGAGCGGAGCGCAGGCGTCCCCGCCCTCCTCCAGCAGGGCGGACAGGGCCCATTCGGCGGCTTCCCGATCCGTCCGGAAGGAAAGGGGCTGGTTTTCTCCCCGCAGGGCGGAGAGAAGCAGCGCGGAGGCCTCGTTTCCGATCAGGCGGGAGCGCTCCGGCAGCTCCGGCTGCCAGACCTCGGAGGAGAAAGAAGCGCGGAAAAGGGAAAAAGCGTCCTTTCCGGCAAAAAAACGATGGCAGGCGTTGATATCCTCCATCATGGCGCCGGCCAGGGAGTCGGGGGCGGAGGGCAGGATCCGCAGCATGGAAACCTCGGGCACTTCCCGAACCGCGCCGCAGCTGAAGGCGGCCAGGATGGCGGGAAGGGACCGGTCGGCCGCCTCGCCCAGCGGAAGGAAATATGCTTTCAAAAGGAACCCCTCTTTCAGGAAAAAGGCTTTTCATCGAACCGCGCCCGGGAAACCGCGGGCGGCCCAGGCGCGGGAAAAGGACAGGAAGACGGCAGCAGGCGAAATCTTCGCCGCGCGGGCCGCGGACTGGGAAAAAAAGAACGGCAGCGGGCAAAATCTTTGGCGCGCAGGCCGAGGACGGGGAACGGAATTCCCGGCAAACCGCAGACCATAAACATTTCTCCGCGGAGGAGCTGAATCCCTGCTTTTTGCAGGCACTGTTTGTATGCTATACTGCCCGGGAGAACGCTTCCGAAACGTGGCGCGAAGGCCGCGGGCGACCGTCCCATCATCGTGCCGGTGATAATCGTAGGGCCCGGCGGGGGCGACGGGGACGGGCGACCGTCCCATCATCGTGCCGGTGATAAGCGTAGGGCCTGGCGGGGGGCGCGATGGGAGTGGGCGACCGTCCCATCATCGTGCCGATGAAAAGCGCAGGGCCCGGCGGGAGCGCGACGGCCGCGGGCTGCCGTCCCATCATCGTGCCGATGATAAGCGCAGGGCCCGGCGGGAGCGCGACGGCCGAGAGCTTTATTTTCGGGGAAAGGAAAACGAAGAGATGAAAAAGGAAAACGTGCTGCCGGCGATGGGCGCGGCGCTGTGGATTCTGGGACTGATTCTGGCGATTGTGGGGCTGAATATTCGGAGCGACGCAGGCCGGGGGCTCGCGGTGGCCGGAAACATCCTGTTCCTCGTCGGGCTTGGCATCGAGGGCGTGGTCTGGGTCCGGAAAAAGAAAACGGAGGACGAAAAGACGCCGGCTGACGGAAAAACGAGCAGAAAAACGCAGTAAGCAGGGCAGCAAGAAACATAACCGGGTTGGACGGGATATAACGGGCCGATCCGGGCGGCGGGAATAAAAAGCATCCGGACGGAACCCCCCGGGCTGATCCGGGAGGCAGGGAACAAAACCGCGTCCGGGCGGAAAAACTCCGGGCCGATCCGGGAGGCAGGGAACAAAACTGCGTCCGGAAGGGAAAAACCAGGTCGGTCAGGGCAGCGGGAAAGGAAACCGGGCGCTTGAAAAAATATTTCCAAAGTTTGCAGGAAATGGCGGTCTGCTTCCCGAAATATACAAACAGAAACCAAAAGGAAAGGGCGTGGTGCCCATGGCACAGGAGAAGGAGCGAAGCGGCGGCGGATAACCGGCGCTTTGCGAAGCAGCCCGATCAGGCGTTTTTGAAAACGACCGCGGCGGGAAAAACCGGACGCTTCCGGGGGAAAAGACTCCCGGCGGGAAGCAGGGCACCCGGCGCGGCGGAAACAAACGAAAGGAGACCGACCAGATTTTATGAAGCTGATCATTAACGCGAGAAACATGTCCGTCACCCCTGGAATTACCAAACGGGTGGAAAAGAAAACCAATACCATGAGCCGCTATCTGCTTCCCGAAACCGAGATGCAGGTTCGGATGCGGAAGGAAAAGGACGAGAAGCGGGTTGTGGAGATTACGGTTCCGATGGGGAACAACGTGATCCTTCGGAGCGAGGCGGCCGACCAGAACCTGTTCGTGGCCATCGACCAGGCGCTGGCCAAGATTGAGCGCCAGATCCGCAAGCACAGGACCAAGCTGGCCAAGCGCCTCCGGGAAGACGCGTTTGTCGAAGTACCGGAGTATTACGAGGAGGAAACGGAGGAAGAGGATCGGAAGGTCGTCCGGCGGAAGACCTTCCCGGTTCGCCCCATGAGCGTGGAAGACGCGATTATCGAGATGGAAATGCTGGGGCACAATTTCTTCGCTTTTGTCAATATCGATACCGAGCGGACCAACGTCCTGTACCTGCGCAAGGACGGGAACCTGGGTCTGCTGGAACCCGAAGCGTAAGCGGAAACGGGGAGCTGTTTTCGGCCCCCGACAGGTGTTCATAACGGAAAAAGCCACTTTCTCCGGCGGAGCGGGAAACGGACCTCCCCTCCGCCTTTTTTGCGCGCTTTCTCCCCCTTGAACAAAGGAAAAAGCTTTGCTATAATGCGCTTTGGCCCGCGGGAGGGGCAGGAAATGAGATGCGGATGCAAGGTATGTGAAGCGTTCATGGTTCATGCGGAAAGCGATCGGCTGGGCTGCGTGTGCCCGGCCTGCGGCTATCGGTGCACGGACTGCCTGGGAACGGATACGGTGGTTTCCCGGGATCATCTGGCCTCCCTGGCGGCGGATCCCCGTTTTTCCCCGGAAAGCCTGGAGGCGGCCTTCGCGCCGCGGGAGGCGGAGGACGGGGATGTCAGCGACGACGACCGCTGGCGCGGACTGTAACCGGAAGCGGAGCCGCCATTCCGGCCGATTGCAATGAAGGAGCGGCTTCGGCCGCTGCGGGCGGGGGAAGCAACCGGAAGCGGGACTGCCATTCCGGCCGCCCGGGGCGAAGGCATGGCCTCGGCCGCCGCGGAAAGGCGGAATCGCGGCCTCCGGCGGATTCGCGGGGGTCCTGTGAACGACAAAATGGATGGAGGAAAAGAAGCAAATGAAGTGGTTTATGGATGTGCTGCGGGGCATGGTGATCGGCCTGGCCAACGTGATTCCCGGGGTGTCCGGCGGAACGATGATGGTTTCCATGGGCATCTATGACAAGCTGATCTGGTCGATCAATCACCTGTTTACGAAGTTTAAGGAATGCATCAAGGTGCTGCTGCCCTATCTGGTGGGCATGGTGCTGGCCATCGCCCTGGGGGCGATTGGGCTGAAGGCGGCCTTCGCCAACTTCCCCCTGCCGACCAACGCGCTGTTCATCGGCCTGATTCTGGGCAGCCTGCCCTTCATCCTCAAGGAAATGAAGGGGGAGAAGATCGGCTGGCAGGGCGTGGTCGTCTTCGTGCTGTTCTTCGCGCTGGTGGTGGTGCTCAAGGCCGTGGAGGCGAACAACAAGGCCGCCATCGAGCTGAACGTCCTGGAGGTTATCAAGCTCCTGTGCCTGGGCGCCATCGCCTCCGCCACCATGGTCATCCCCGGCGTGTCCGGCAGCATGATCCTGAAAACCCTGGGGTATTATGAGCCCATCGTGACCGAGGCGATCCCCGCCCTGCTCAAGGGAATCACCTCCGGAAACGGCGATATGATCCTGCACAATGTGGGCATTCTGCTGCCCTTCGGCATCGGCATCGTCGTGGGCATCTTCGGCATCGCGAAGCTGATCGCCTTCCTGATGAAGAAATGGAAGGGCCGGACCTATTGCGCGATTCTGGGCATGGTGGCCGCGTCCCCGGTGGTGATTCTGATGGATCCTTCCATCTACGAGGGATTCAATGTCTGGATCTGCGTGGCGTCGGTGGTGTGCCTGGCGCTGGGCGTGTTCGTGGCCTTCAAGCTGGGCGGCGATCCGGAACCCGCGAAGGAATCATAACTTCATCTGTTTAGCCCGGCGCGAAGGCGCCGGGCTTTTTCAGACCTTTGTGAAAATGGCTTTCCGGCGCCTGCAAGCGCGCGTTCTCTTCGGCCTCCGGAAGAGAAGGGGGCTTTCCCGCGAAGGATGGGGCGATTTGAATTCCTGAAAAAGGGCTTTACAATCAGGTGGAGAAGCGGTATAATTTTTCCATTCAAGGCGGACGACCGCCGAACAGTTAAAAAAGGAGGTTTCCCTGTATGAAAAAGCTGCTTTCCCTGTTGCTGGCCTGCGCGCTGATGCTGGGATGCATGTCCTTCGCGGCCGCGGAGGATGTGGTGCTGGATGTGATTATCGCCCAGTACGGCCCCGCGACGGAAGACTGGTTCCTGGGCAAGGGAATGGACGGGTCCAACTTCGTGGCGAAGTTTGAGGCCGCCAATCCCGGCATCAAGCTGAACCTGCAGGTCGTTTCCTGGAACGATCTGTCCACCGAGGTTTCCACCCGGATCGAGAACAAGAACGCTCCTGACATCCTGAACATCGACACCTTCGCCCAGTATCAGGCGGACGGGCTGCTGCTCCCCGTGAGCGATTACTGCCCGGAAGAGCTGTTCAAGGATTTCTTCCCCTCCTTCATTGACCAGAGCGTCGTGGACGGCGTCTGCTGGGCCGTGCCGGATCTGGCTTCCGCCCGCGCGCTGTATTACAACGTGGACATGCTGAAGGAAGCCGGCGTCGAAGTGCCGACTACCTGGGCCGAGCTCGAGGACGCCTGCCAGGCGATCATCGACTTCTACGGCGGCGAGGTTTATCCCTGGGGCATTGACATGACCACCGATGAAGGCCAGGCGGCCTTCGCCTACTATACCTGGGGCAACGGCGGCGGCTTCGTCGACGCCGACGGGAAGTGGGCCCTGAACAGCGAAGCCAACGTCGAGGCGATCAATTTCGCCGCCGGCCTGGTGAAGAAGGGCTACACCAACCCCAATCCCGCCACCCAGACCCGGTATGACCTGCAGGATATGTTCGGCGCCGGCAAGCTGGCGATGATGATCGGCCCGAACCAGATCCCCAGCTACCTGAAGGAAAAGGGATATACCATCAACTGCGCGACCGCGGCCATTCCCGCCAACGAGGGCAAGGTGGCCAGCTCCGTCGGCGTCATGGACCGGATCATGGCCTTCCGCGATGACTCCGCCCCCGATCAGGCGGCCCGGAACGCGGCTATCGGCAAGTTCCTGACCTTCTTCTATGATCCCGAAAACTACGTGCCGTGGGTCTCCATGGAAGGCTTCCTGCCGGCGGTGAACTCCGCTGTGGGCGCCCTGGTGGCGGCGGATCCCTCCTTCGAGGCCTGGCTGAGCGTGCTGGATACGGCGAAATTCTATCCGCTGACCGAATCCAAGTGGGCGGATGTGAAGACCGGCGTCATCGCCGTGGAGCAGAACGCCCTGACCGGCGGCGACGTGAAGACCCTGCTGGACGATCTCCAGAAGAACATCGCCGGGGATTGATTTCTGATTCCCTCCGGGGAGGCCGAAGGCCGGCCTCCCCGGTTTTTTGAATAAGGGGAGGAGTGGCCTTTGAATAACGTCTTTATGCGGCACAAGTGGGAGCCCTATGTCTGGATTCTGCCCAGCATCCTGCTGATGCTGATTTTTGTGCTGTTTCCCATCGGCATCGTGTTCCATCTGGCCTTCAGCAGCATCAGCCGCTCCGGCGTGGTGGGCGGATTTATCGGCCTGAAGAACTTCCAGGACGCGGTGGCTTTGCCCGCCTTCCCCCAGGTCATGCTGAACACGCTGATCTGGGTGGTTTCGGTGGTGGGGCTGTCGACGCTGATCGGGTTCATCTGCGCCCTGGTGCTGAACCAGCGCTTCCGGGGCCGGAAGATCGCCCGGTCGATCATGGTGTTCCCCTGGGCGGCGTCCCTGGTGATCCAGGCTTCGGTCTGGAACTACATCATCAAATTGGAATACGGGCATCTGAACAACCTGCTGCTGAACACGGGCCTGCTGACCCAGGCGGTCAACTGGCGCTCCAGCTGGCAGATTGAGTTCGTATGGGAATGCGCGGTGGGCATTATCGTGACCATCCCCTTCGTGACCTTTACGGTGCTGTCCGGGCTGCAGTCCATCGACAAGGCCTATTACGAGGCGGCGAAGGTGGACGGGGCCTCCTTCTGGCAGAAGCTGTTCAACATTACGGTTCCCCTGGTGAAGCCCTCCCTGACGGTCAGCACGGTGCTGAACATCATCTATGTTTTCAACTCTTTCCCCATCATCTATACCATCACCAAGGGCGCGCCGGCCAACAAGACCGACACCATGGTGACCTGGCTGTATATGCTGGCCTTCTATGATCAGAAAAAAGGCCCGGCCACGGCGCTGTCCGTCATCGGGTTCCTGATCCTGGCGGTGGCCTCCGGGCTGTATATGCTCATCACCATGCGAGGGGAGGAGGATCTGTGATGCGCCGGACAACAGCCTTCCTGATCGCCCTCGTCTGCGCCCTTGCGGCGGCGATGGTGTTGGCGCTGCCGCTGATGCGCTTTACGGCGGCGCTGGAGACCAAAAGATCCCCCAACACCTTTGTCGGGGACGAAAACTACATGGCCGCCCGGAGGGAGATGGAGGAGAAGCAGGCCGCCTACGCCGCGGAAGGAATTTCCACGGAGGTCACGGAGGAGGTCATCGAGCGGACGAACAGCAAGGGCGTCAAAACCTCGCTGGTCGTCTTCCGGCTCAACAGCGAAAACACCCGCACCGGCTTCCAGATGATGGGCGCGGGGCTGGGGGTTTCCCGGGTGATGATCGCCCTGCTGGTCTGTCTGGGGCTGGCTGCGGTCTGCCTGGGGCTGGGGCTTCGGGAAAACGGGAAAAGACGCCCCCTGACATCCGTCGGAGTGGCCTTCTCCCTTGCGATTCCCGTGATGATCATCGCGGTTCCCATGATGTTCAATCTGGATTTTTCCCGGAAGGCGACGCTGCTGGCGGGGGGACATTTCCCCGGGGATCCGGCTCCCTATCTGGCGCAGATGGATCGCTTCCTTTTCGACGGCGCCGCGGGAGACCGGACGGAGAGTATGCTGACCAGCATGAGCTGCGGAATGAGCGGCCTGTGGTGGATGACGATCCTGCCGGCGGCGGGGCTGCTGCTCTGCGCGCTGTATCTGCGGAAGGATCAGGTGAAGGAGCCGCTGGGCCGGGTCGCCCTGTATACGGTCGTCATCCTGTTTTCCGTGTTCATCCTCTATCCCTTCGCGGTCATGCTCTTTACCGCCTTCCGCAGCAACGCGGAGGCTACGGACATGTATTTCCTGCATATCATGCCCAGCATCTGGCAGTGGAACAACCTGACGGAAACCCTGGAGCGCGGGGTGCTGCGGTATCTGGGGAACTCCCTGCTGATTTCCTTCGGCGCCACGGGCGTCGCCATGCTCTGCGGCATTCCCGCGGCCTACGCCATGGCCCGGATGCGCTTCCGGGGACGGAAGGTTTATCTGGGCTTCGTGATCATGAGCCAGATGTTCTCCCCGGTGGTGCTGCTGGTGGGCAT
>CAMOGC010000017.1 GCA_946613955.1 uncultured Clostridia bacterium | reverse complement strand
AGGCTCATTCTTCCCGTTTTCCATATCGTCTGTCCCGGTGCCCGAAGGCCTCCAGGGCCCGGTCATAATCGGCGACGGTAAAATCCGGCCAGAGGGTTTCCGGGAACAGGAATTCCGCGTAGGCGTTCTGATACAGCAGGAAATTGCTCAGCCGCATCTCCCCGCTCGTCCGGATCAGCAGATCCACGTCCGGCTGCCCGGCGGTATAGAGATGGTCGGAAATCGTCTGTTCCGTAATCTCCTCCGGCCGCAGCAGGCCCTTTTGCACCTCGCCGGCGATTTCCCGGGCCGCCCGGGCCAGCTCCGCCCGCCCGCCGTAATTGACGGCGATGTTCAGGCGCAGGCCGGTATTGTCCGCCGTCCGCCGTTCGGCCTCCTTCAGCGCCTCGCGCTGCTTCTCCGGCAGGCCGTCCTTCTCGCCCAGGATCAGAATCCGGACGTTTTTTTCATCCAGCTCGTCGATCTCGGAGGCAAAAAAATCCAGGATCAGCTGCATCAGCGCGGCCACCTCCTCGGCCGGCCGCTGCCAGTTTTCCGTCGAAAAGGCGTACAGGCTCAGGGCGCCGATGCCCAGATCGTCCGTATGCCGGATGATTTCCCGCAGGGTTTCCGTCCCCTGCCGGTGTCCCCGGGAAACGGAGAGCCGGTGCTTCTTCGCCCACCGGCCGTTCCCGTCCATGATGATCGCCACGTGCCGGGGCAGCTTTTCGGGGAGGGGCTCCCCCTGCTTTTTCAGCCCCCGGCCCAGGGCCAGAATTCCTTTCAGATTCATGCGTTCTCCCTCTCCGGCGTTTTCCTTTTCCGGAAGAAAAACGCGCGGACTTTTCGGACAAAAGCCGCGCTCGCTTTCCCCTTCGGCGGGGGATCAGACCTCCATGATTTCCTTTTCCTTGGCGGCGTAGATCGCGTCCACGTCCTTGATGGCCTGATCGGTAATCTTCTGGAGATCCTTCTCGGCCTCCGCCTGGTCGTCCTCGGTAATCTCGCTGTTCTTCTTCATCTTCTTGATCTGCTCCATGGCGTCCCGCCGGATCGAGCGAACCGCCACCTTGGCCTCCTCGGCGCTGCGGCTGGCCACCTTGGTCAGATCCTTCCGGCGCTCCTCGTTGAGCTCCGGGAATACCAGCCGGATCACCTTCCCGTCGTTGGAGGGATTCAGGCCCAGATCGCTCGCCTGGATGGCCTTTTCGATGGGCTTGATCATCTTGGTTTCCCAGGGGGCGATGACCAGCAGCCGGGCCTCGGGGACCGATACGTTGCCCACCTGGTTCAGGGGCGTCTGGGTTCCGTAATAATCCACGGTAATCCGGTCCAGCACCTGGGGATTGGCCCGGCCGGCGCGCACGCTCTGCATCTCGCGCTCGTAGACCGCGCAGGTCTTCTTCATCTTTTCCTTCGCGTTATTCAGAACATCATCCACCATATTTTCCGCCTCCTCACTATTGCTTCTTCCCGCGGCAGGGGCGGGAAGCATTTTTCACTTCCCGTATTATATCTTTTTTCCCGCGTCTTGACAACCTCGTCGGCACCGAAAAATGAAAACGCCGCGAATTCCGTCGCGGCGTTCTCCCTTACATCATATCCAGATACCGGCAGGCCGCCAGGGCCGCGGCGGCGCCGTCGGCGGCGGCGGTGGTCAGCTGGCGCACCTCCTTCGCCCGGCAGTCGCCGGCCACGAAGACGCCCGGGGTTCTGGTCCCGCACCCCTCCCCGCTCCGGAAATACCCTCCGCCGTCCAGCTCCGCCAGCGCGGCAAAGGCGTCGTTTTCCGGAATCAGCCCGATGGCGACAAACAGCCCTTCGCAGGGAATCGTCCGGGTTTCGCCCGCGCCGTCCCGAAGGGTCACCCCGGTCAGCCGGACATGCTCGTCCATGTTCAGATCCGTGATTTTCACGCCCGTCAGCACCGATACGTTTTCCCGGGCCAGCAGGGCCTCCTGCAGCTTCCTTTCTCCCGTCAGCTCCGGCAGATCCTGCAGGATCCAGACCTTTTCGCATTTGCCCGCCAGCAGCAGCGCCTCCTGCAGGGCGGAATTGCCGCCCCCGGCGACGCAGACGGTTTTGCCCTTAAAGAAATCCCCGTCGCAGACCGCGCAGTAGCTGACGCCCTCGCCGGTCATTTCCCTTTCCCCGGCCAGGCCCAGCTCCCGATGGCGCACGCCCGTGGCCAGGATGACGGCCCTCGCCTCGCGGGTTTCGCCCTCGGCGGTCACGACCCGCTTCACGTCGCCGGCGTCCTCGATCCGGACCACCTCGCTCAGATCCACCTCGGCCCCCTGATCCAGAATCTGCTCCAGCAGGGCCTCGGCAAAGGCGTTGCCGCTCATCCGGGCCGTTCCCGGCCAGTTTTCCACCTTGGGGCTGTGGGTAATCTGGCCGCCGAAGGTATTTTTCTCCAGCACCAGCACGCTTTTCCCGTTCCGCAGGGCGTAGAGCGCCGCCGTCATCCCGGCGGGGCCGCCGCCCACCACAATCAGATCCGTCATTTCCTTTTCCTCCTCCGCCGGGGCCTTACTGGTTTTTCAGCATGCCCCGGATATCGGAAACGCCCTTGTATTTCGCGACGCTGTCCCCCTCGGCCACCACCAGGGTCGGCGCCTGCCGGATGCCGTAGCGGGCGGTCAGCTCGGGGTTGTCCGTGGCGAGCACCTTCTTGTAGGCGTAGCCCGCCTTATCCAGCAGGTTCATCGCCAGCTTGCAGTTGGGGCAGGTGGCGGACACGAAGAGCATCGCGTGGGACACGGGCTTTGTCTCCGCCGTGGCCTCCAGAACCGCCGTGGCCGCGGGCTTTTTCTCCGCCGTGGCCGCCGGGGCTTCCGCCGCCGACGGCGCCTTTTCCGCCAGATGCGGCGGGTTCAGCGGCCCCTGATGCGTCAGATGGGAGCGGCCCACGTTATAAACCTTCCGGTCCCGGAATTCCTGGGCCTTGCCGTCGTTCCAGTTCTGCACCGGGCGGTAATAGCCGGTAATCCGGCTGTAAATCTCGGTCTTTCCGCCGCAGTGCGGGCAGACGCTGACCTCCCCCGCCAGGTATCCGTGATCCTTGCAGACGGAATAGGTGGGGCTCAGGGTATAGTAGGGCAGCTTATAGTTTTCCGCGATCTTCCGGACCAGGTTCGCCGCCGCCCGCCAGTCGGGCAGCTTCTCCCCCAGGAAGGCGTGGAACACGGTGCCGGAGGTATAGAGGGTCTGCAGCTCGTCCTGCACGTCCAGGGCGGAGAACACATCCTCGCTGAAGCCCACCGGCAGATGGCTGGAATTGGTGTAGTAGGGCTTGCCGTTTTCGTTGGCGGTAATGATGTCCGGATACTGCTCCTTGTCGTGCTTGGCGAAGCGGTAGGTGGTGGATTCCGCGGGGGTCGCCTCCAGGTTGTACAGATCCCCGTACTGCTCCTGATAATCGCTCAGCCGGGTCCGCATGTGGTTGAGCACGTCCTGGGCGAAGCGCTGGGTCTCGGGATGGGTCAGATCCTTGCGCAGCCATTTGGCGTTGAGCCCCGCCTCGTTCATGCCCACCAGGCCGATGGTGGAGAAATGGTTGTTAAAGGTGCCCAGATACCGCTTGGTATACGGATACAGGCCGCTGTCCAGGAGCTTGGTAATGACGGTGCGCTTGGTTTTCAGGCTGCGGGCGGCGATGTCCATGAGCTTGTCCAGCCGGCGGTAGAAATCCTGCTCGTCCTCCGCCTGGTAGGCCAGCCGGGGCAGGTTGATCGTCACCACGCCGATGGAGCCGGTGGATTCGCCGCTGCCGAAGAAGCCGCCGCTCTTTTTCCGCAGCTCCCGCAGATCCAGCCGCAGCCGGCAGCACATGCTGCGCACGTCGCTGGGCTCCATGTCGGAATTGATGTAGTTGCTGAAATAGGGGGTGCCGTATTTGGCGGTCATCTCGAAGAGCAGCTTGTTGTTCTCCGTTTCGCTCCAGTCGAAATCCCGGGTAATGGAATAGGTGGGAATGGGGTACTGGAAGCCCCGGCCGTTGGCGTCCCCCTCGATCATGATCTCGATGAACGCCTTGTTGACCATGTCCATTTCCTTCTGGCAGTCCCCGTAGGTAAAGTCCAGCTCCTTGCCGCCGACGATGGCGGGCAGGTTCTTCAGATCGTTGGGGCAGACCCAGTCCAGGGTAATGTTGGAGAAGGGCGCCTGGGTTCCCCAGCGGGAGGGGGTGTTGACGCCGTAGATGAAGGACTGGATGCACTGCTTGACGTCCTTCTGGGTCAGGTTGTCCACCCGGACAAAGGGGGCCAGATAGGTGTCGAAGGAGGAGAAGGCCTGGGCGCCGGCCCATTCGTTCTGCATGATGCCCAGGAAATTCACCATCTGGTTGCACAGGGTGGACAGATGGCTGGCGGGGGAGGAGGTAATCTTGCCGGGAACGCCGCCCAGCCCTTCCTGGATCAGCTGTTTCAGGCTCCATCCGGCGCAGTATCCCGTCAGCATGCTCAGATCGTGCAGATGGATGGCGGCGGAGCGGTGCGCCTCGGCGATTTCGGAATCATAGATTTCCGACAGCCAGTAATTGGCGGTGATCGCGCCGGAATTGGACAGGATCAGGCCGCCCACGGAATAGGTGACCGTGGAGTTTTCCTTGACCCGCCAGTCGTTGATATGCAGATAGTTGTCCACCAGATCCTTGTAATTGAGCAGGGCGGAGTTTACGTTGCGGACCTTCTCCCGCTGCTTCCGGTAGAGGATATAGGCCTTGGCCACGTCGGCGTATCCCGCCTCGCTCAGCACCTTTTCCACGCAGTCCTGAATCGTTTCCACGGCGATCTTCCCGTCCCGGATCATGGGCTCGTATTCCGCCGTCACCCGCAGGGCCAGCATATCGATCACGCTGGGATGGGAATGCTTGTCCAGCGCGTCGAAGGCCTTCTGAATGGCCCCGGAAATCTTGCCGATTTCAAATTCCGTAATCTTCCCATCCCGCTTTACCACCTGATACATGATGATCTCCCTTCGCCGCGGCGCGCGCCGCGGCATCCTTCCCCTTGTCTTTTTCGTGTTTTCGTCTTTTCGAAGCGCGCCGGAGACGGCAAATCCCCGGATCGCGTGCCGGATCAATATACCACGCTTCGCGCCGGAAGTCAACATATTGGGATGTCTTTTTTTCGGTCAATACAACATCTTGTGTTTCCCGCGGAAGGCGGCAAAAAAACGCCCCAAAGGGGCGAATGCCGCGGGCCCAAAGGCTCCGGCCCAGATACCCTTGCCGCCGGGGACTTTTTCCGCCGTTCCCTCTATCCCCGCAGGGAAACTTCCCGGACGGTTTCCCGCAGGATCGCCGCCCAGGCCTCCATCTCCTCCGCCGCCGGGGCGTGGAATCCCCGGAAGGCCACGGTCTCCCGGTCGGTAAACGACTGGAGGAAGTAGCGCCGGGCCCCGGCGACCCATGCTCCGATGGCCCGGAAGGAATCGGCGTCATGCAGCTCCCGGACCGCCGTGGTGCGGAATTCGTAATCGGTCTTCCCCGACATCAGCAGGGCCGCGCTTTCCCGCACGGGGGCGGGATCGAACTTCGCCAGCCCCACGGTTTCCGCGTATCTCTCCGGGCTGTTTTTGATGTCCATGGCCACATATTGGGCCAGATCCGCCTCCAGCGCCCGGCGGAGCCGGTCCGGATGGGTTCCGTTGGTATCCAGCTTGACCGGATAGCCCTCCGCCCGGATCCGGCGGAGCAGCTCCAGGTTTTCCTCCCGCAGCAGCGGCTCCCCGCCGGTCACCGCCACCCCGTCCAGCAGCCCCTTCCGCCGCCGGAGAAAGGCCAGCAGCTCCTCCAGGGTCATGACCGGCGGGGCGGAGCCCTCCGCCAGCTCGCTGTTATGGCACCAGGGACAGCGCATGTCGCATCCCGACAGGAAAACCGTACAGGCGACGCGCCCCGGATAATCCAGCAGGGTCACCTTCTGCAGGCCGTAAATCTTCATCCCGGGCTCCTCCCGATCGTTTTCTGAGCTCTTCCCCGCCTTACAGGAGATGCGCCCGCAGCTCCTCCCCGCTCAGGGGGGACAGATCCGCCGGCGGCACGTCCAGCATCGTCCGGCAGCCGAAAATGTTCCGGCCGTTCATCCGGATCGCCGCCCGGGCGCAGGCCAGCAGCACCGAGGCCGTAAATTCCGGATTGGAATCCAGCTGCAGCGAGAAGGACAGGACGTGCCGGTTGTCCCCGGTCCGCCCGGTACGGATGACCCGCCCCCCGTGGGGCAGGGCGCCGTGATCCCGCAGCAGCTCCTCCTCGGACAGGAAGGTCACCGTCGTGTCATAATCGGCGAAATAGTTGGGCATCTCCTTGATCCGCCGCTCGATTTCGGCCCGGTCGGCGCCCTCCTCCGCCACGACGTAGCATTCCCGCAGGTGCTTTTCCCGCGGGGTCAGCTCCGGCTGCTCCCCGGCCATCACCCGCTCCATGGCGGATTCGACGGGCACGGTATACTGCCGGGCGTCCCGCACGCCGGGAATGCGGCGGATCGCGTCGGAATGCCCCTGGCTGACGCCCCGGCCCCAGAAGGTATAATCCTTCCCGTCCGGCAGCACGGCGCCCATATAGACCCGGGCCAGGGAGAAGAGGCCGGGATCCCATCCGCAGCTGATCAGGGCGGTGTGCGCGGTCTGGAAGGCCGCCTGATCCACCCGGGCGAAATGCTCCGGCACCCGGGCGTGGGTATCGAAGGAATCCACCACGTTGAAATGCCGGGCCAGGGCGGGCGTCATCTCCGGCAGATCCGTCGCGCTGCCGCCGCAGATGATCATCGCGTCGATCTTTCCCTCGAATTCCTTCACCCGGTCCGCCGGATAGACCGGCGCCCCGGCGGTGTGCACCGCCGCGGGATCCCGCCGGGTAAAGACCCCGACCAGCTCCAGGTCCGGGTTCCAGGCGAAGCCCTTTTCCGCGCCCCGGCCCAGGTTGCCGTATCCGTAAATGCCGATTCTGTATTTCCGCTGCTTCATGCTCTGCCGCCTCCCCCGAAAAATTCCCCCGCATCATATCATATTTTTCTTTCCCCGCGCAACCTGTGGATTTTCCTTTCCGCCCCACGGTCTGTCTTTTTTCCGATCTCAGCCGCCGGATCGCCCTTCCTTCCCGCTTCTTCGCGAAACGCCTCGCGTTTTGAGGCGTTTGCGCCCCGCCTTTCTTGACGGGGGAAAGGAGATGCGATAAGATAGCGGGGAAACGGAGCGCAAGGAGGATTCGCCATGAAAGAGACGGTATTTACAGGCGTCGGAACGGCGATTATCACGCCCTTCCGGGAAAGCGGCGTGGATTATGACGCCTTCGGCCGGCTGATCGATTTCCAGCTCGGGGGCGGGGTGGACGCGCTGATCGTCGCCGGGACGACGGGAGAGGGCTCCACCCTGACGGCGGAGGAGCACCGCGAGCTGATCGCCTTCGCCGCGAGCCGCGTGGGAGGCCGGGTGCCCGTCATCGCCGGCGCCGGTTCCAACAATACGGCCACGGCCATCGAGCGGGTGCGCGCCGCCTCCGAAGCCGGGGCCGACGCCATGCTGCTGGTGACGCCCTATTACAATAAGACCACCCAGCGCGGCCTGGTGGCCAGCTTCCGCGCCATCGCGGACGAAAGCCCCCGGCCCTGCATCCTCTATAACGTCCCCGCGCGGACGGGGCTGAACATGCTGCCGGAAACCGTGGCGGCCCTCTCGGAGCATCCCCGGATCGTGGCGGTCAAGGAGGCCGGCGGAAGCCTCAGCCAGGTGGCCCGGATCCGGCGCCTGTGCGGCGACCGGCTGGACGTCTATTCCGGCTGCGACGACCAGACCGTGCCCATCCTGAGCCTGGGGGGCAAGGGGGTCATTTCCGTGGCCAGTAACGTGGCGCCCGCGGGGATGAAGGAAATCTGCCGCCGCTTCTTCGCCGGCGACGTGGCCGGCGCCGCCGCGGAGCAGCTGCGGCTGCTGGATCTGATGAACCATCTGATGATCGAAACCAATCCCATCCCGGTCAAGGCGGCCTGCGCCGCCCTGGGCTTCGGGGAAAACCGCCTGCGGCTGCCCCTGGTGCCCATGGAGGAAAAGAACGAGGCAAAGCTGATGGATCTGATGCGGGAGGTGGGCGTATTATGAGAATCATACTCAGCGGATCCGCCGGGCATATGGGCCGGGAGGTCATCGCCAGCGCCGGAAGGCAGCCGGGGGCCGAGATCGTCTGGGGCGTGGATCCCGGCATGCCGGAGGGGGCGGAAAAAGCCTCCCGCGATTTTGCCGGCTGCGCCGCGGAGGCGGACGTGATCATCGATTTCAGCCACCACAGCGCCACCGGGGCGCTCCTGGCCTTCGCCCGGGAAAGAAAGCTGCCCGTCGTGCTGGCCACCACCGGGCAGACCGGGGAGGAGGCGGCCCTCATCCGCGACGCCGCCCGCCACATTCCCCTCTTTCTGGCGGCCAATTACTCCCTGGGCATCGCCGTGCTGACGGATCTGGTCAAAAAGGCCCTGGCGCTCTATCCCGACGCGGAGGTGGAGATCGTCGAGCAGCATCACGACCGGAAGCTGGACGCCCCCAGCGGAACCGCCCTGGCCCTGTTTGAGGCGGTGCGCCAGGTGCGGCCGGAGGCCCGGGCGGTCTGCGGCCGGAGCGGGCAGGGCAAGCGCCAGCCGGAAGACGTGGGCATCCACGCCATCCGCATGGGCAACATCGTCGGGGTGCACGAGGTGATCATCGGAACGCCCAACGAGACCCTGACCCTTCGGCATCAGGCCCATTCCCGGGGCGTTTTCGCCGACGGCAGTCTGAAGGCCGCGGCCTTCCTGCTGGGGAAGGCGCCCGGCCTGTACGATATGAAGGATCTGCTTCTGGCCGGGGAAAGATCGGAAAACCCCGGTTGACAGCCGGGAAAGAATCGGATAAACTGTTTTCTGACAAGGCAGGAGCTCCTGCCCGAGCGCAAGAGAAAGGAATGATCTCCCATGATGAAACTGGTGCTGGTCCGCCATGGCGAAAGCGAATGGAATAAGCTGAACCTGTTTACCGGATGGACGGATGTGGATCTGAGCGAAAAAGGCCATGAGGAAGCCAAGGCCGCCGGCCGGCTGCTGAAGGCCGAGGGCTACGATTTCGACGTCTGCTATACCTCCTATCTGAAGCGGGCCATCCATACGCTCAACCATGTGCTCGACGAGATGGACCGGGCCTGGCTCCCGGTCATCAAAACCTGGAAGCTCAACGAGCGGCACTACGGCGCCCTCCAGGGGCTGAACAAGTCCGAAACCGCCGAGAAATACGGCGAGGCCCAGGTCAAGATCTGGCGCCGCTCCTTCGACGTCAAGCCGCCGGCCCTGGAGGAAACCGACGAGCGCTCCGCCGTGAATCAGGCGATGTACCGGGATGTCGACAAGGCCGATCTGCCCGCCTGCGAAAGCCTGGAGACGACCATCGAGCGCGCCGTTCCCTACTTTAACGAAGTCATCAAAAAGGACATGGAAGCCGGCAAGCGGGTCATCATCGCCGCCCATGGCAACTCCCTGCGCGCGCTGGTAAAGTATTTCGACAACCTGTCCAGCGATGAAATCATCGGCGTCAACATCCCCACCGGGACGCCCCTGGTCTATGAATTCGACGATGATTTCAAGGTCATCCGCCATTATTACCTGGGCGACCAGGAGGCCCTGAAGGCCAAGATGGAAGCCGTCGCCAACCAGGGAAAGAAAAAGTAACCCTTTCCCAATGTTTTTTCAAAAAACCGGATCCCGCCTGGGATCCGGTTTTTTTCGGTTGATTGCCGGTTTTTCGGGCGCGGGTCCGCCGGGCGCCCGTTCTTCGGGGGGGCGGCGGACCCGCGGCGGCTTTCTCCGATGCGCGCCGCGCTGGGATCCCGGCCCCGGCATGGGTCAGATCGTCTTGCGGATCGTCAGGACGTTTTTGCCGTCCTCCTCCCGATAGATCATCTCGTCCATGGTCTTCTTGGCCATGTAGATGCCCAGGCCGCCGATGCCCCGCTCCTCCGCGGACAGGGTGACGTCGGGATCCTCCCGCTGCGTGGGATCGTAGGGCGTTCCGCTGTCGATAAAGGTCACGCTGATCCGCTTCGGGTTGTCCTCCTGCCCGACCCGGATCGTCACCTGGCCCGTTCCCGGCGCGTAGGCGTAGCTGGCCACGTTGACGAACAGCTCCTCCACCGCCACGTCGATCTGCATCTGGGTCTTCATGGGGCAGCCCATCTCCTCCAGCGTTTCATCCACGAAGGCCAGCGCCTGGTTCATGTTCTCCACCGTAGCGTCCATCGTGATCTCCTTCACGGGTTTCTTCCCTCCTCCGGCATAGTAGAAGTTCAGCATCGTGATGTCGTCAAACTGGGGTGCCTCCCCCACGAACGCGTCCAGATCCTGCCGCACCGTCGTAAGCAGATCCCGGGGATCGGACAGGGTATTGCGGTTGAGCGCGGCCAGCATGCGATCCGTCCCGAAAAGCTCGTTATGGGCATTGGTCGCCTCCGGCACCCCGTCGGTATAGACGAACAGCCGGTCCCCGGGATAGAGCTGGAAGGGATGCTCCCGGAAGCGGAGACCGTCCAGGGTGGCGACGGCGGGGGAATGGCGGTACTCCACCAGCTCGTATTTTCCGCCTGCCCGGCAGAGCGCGGGATGCTCATGCCCGGCGTTGGCGGCCATCCCCTTGCCGGTGGAAATCTCGATGATCGCCAGCCAGACCGTGACGAAGAGCTCCGCCTCGTTCCCCTCGCACAGCTGGACGTTCACGTGGTTCAGGATCTCGGCGGGGCTTTCGCCCAGCTGGGCCCGGTTTTTGATCAGCGTTTTCGCGATGACCATGAACAGCGCCGCCGGCACGCCCTTGCCGGATACGTCCGCCATGACCAGGGCGATATGGTCGTCATCGACCAGGAAGAAGTCATAGAAGTCGCCCCCCACCTCCTTCGCCGGATCCATGGAGGCATACAGGTCAAACTCCCGGCGCTCGGGGAAGGGCGGGAAGATCCGGGGCAGCATGTCCGCCTGGATCTGGGTGGCGATGTTCAGCTCCGCCCCGATCCGCTCCTTCTCGGCGGTCACGGCGGTCAGGTTCTGCATGTATTCCACCATGCGGGTCTGCATGGAGCGGATCTCCCGATACAGATCGCCGATTTCGTCCCGGGAGCGGATGGGCAGGGAAATCACGTCCTGCTTGGTGATTTTCTTCCCGCTGTCGGCAAAGCCCGTGGCCGCGTCCGCCAGCATGGAGAGGGGCCTGGTCGCGATTTTCCGCATCAGCGCCACCGTCAGCCCGATGGAAAGCACCAGCAGCACGCCCGAATAGATCAGCATGGAAATCAGAAACTGGTGTCTCTCCCGCATGACGTCGTTCATGTCGATATCCACGCCCACCAGCGCCACCGCCCGGCCCTGGCTGTCCAGCACCGGCTCGTAGGCGGAGCAGAGCCAGCCGTATTCCGTGGTGGAAACCGTGGGCTCGATCCGGGAATTGTTGCTCTGATACGCGCTGAACTCGTCGGCGGAAGGCGAGGAACTGCCGATGTAGAGCAGATCCTCGGAAGGGTCGAGCAGGTTAACCGCGAGCTTGCCCTCCACGCTCTGCACATACGCGAACTTGGCCCCCAGCTTCTGCCGGTAGGTTTCCATCTCTTCCCGGTAGTCAATGTATTGCTCATAGAGGCCTTGTTCCTTCAGCCAGTCCCGGATGATGGTCTCATCCTTCTCGGCCACGGCTTTTTCCCGGACCTGCCGGAATTCCTCGGTTTTAACCTTCTCCAGCAGCTCCCGGGCAAAATCCCCGTCGCCGAAGGCGGCGATGGTCGCGGCGGCCTGCGAGGTGGTCTGGCGGTAATACCGGTCAACCCGCTCGCTGTTGGTCCAATAGGCGAGGGTCACAAGCCCGCCGGCCAGGAACAGGATGATCGCCATGACCAGCATATTCAGCTTGACCGCCAGGGAGACAAACCCCCTTCTTTTCTGAGCTTTCTTTTCTGCCTGCACGTTTTTCTCCTTCCGAAACCGCCTCCGGTTTCCCTACATCATCACCATCATCATATTGAAGCCCTGATAGTTGCGGTAGAACAGACCCTTGGACTGCTTTTTCACCATCAGCACCCCGACCGAGTCCAGAATCTCCTTCCGGGCGTTTTCCCGGACGCGGGCCGTCTGCATGTCGAAGGGATTGAAGCGGGCGGCGCTGTTGCGCAGATACAGAATATAGTCGCCGTTCCGCTCCTGGGTCAGGGTGATCTGGATATACTCGTGCTTCGCGCCGGTAAAGGCCTGCTGCATAATCACCAGGCACAGTTCCTCCACCGCCAGCTGAATCTGAACCGCCTTTTTCGGCGGCACCTCCTGCCGCTCGCAGAAGGCTTCCAGCTCCTCCATGACCCGGCCGATCTCATGATCCTCGTTGTCCATGGAGGCGCTGAAGACGGGGCGCTCCTCCTCCCGCTTTCCAAAGCTCTTCCGGATCAGCGGCGCCGCCATGACCGTCAGCGCCTCGCTGACGGGAAAGAGCCACCAGAAATCCGCCGGCAAAAGCAGGCCGAAGACCAGGGTCACCGGCAGGAGGGTCACGGCGAAGCGGAGCATGGTCATCACGCCGCTGAGGGCCACCTGCCCGGAGGACTGGTAATAGGCGGTCAGGACGATCAGGGGGCCGGCCAGGAACGTGCTCAGCAGGTAAATCCGGATCGCCGGCACGGACACCGCCCGGGCCCCGGCCTCCGCCAGGCCGAAAAGGGAGGATACGGGCCCCGCGAAGACCGCCAGCAGCCCCGCCAGCACCAGCCCCGTGCCCAGCCCCCAGCCCAGAGCCAGCCCCAGCACCTGGCGGCGGCTGTCCCGGTCATGCTCCTCGGTAAAGGCCGAAATCAGGGGCTGCATGACCTCCGCGCACGCCTGATAGAGGGCCAGGGCGATATAGGAAACGTTCATCACCAGGTCGAAAACCGCCACATACAGCGCGCCGTTCACCAGCCCCCGCTCCCCCGCCCGCAGCAGCAGCCGGTTGGCCAGGGAAAGGAAAACGAACTGGGCGATATAGCGGGCGGAGGCGGAAAAGCCCGTCCAGACCGAACGGGCCGAAAGCCTCCGGATCTCCTTCCGATCCGCCCTGGCCCGGAACAGATCCTGGAAGCAGAGGACGCCCCGGCGGAAGAAAAAGTGAACGCTCAGCACCGCCACGCTCACCGCCTGGGCCACCACCGTCGCCATCGCCGCGCCGGCGACCCCCTTGTGCAGGACGATGACCAGCAGGATATTCAGCGCCACATCCACCCAGCAGCCCAGGGAAAAGCCCAGGGCCGCCAGGCTCTGATCGTTATCCGAGCGGACGAAGTCATACAGCAGAAAGTTCAGCATGAACACCGGGCAGGCGGCCAGCAGCGGGCGGGCATAGGCCAGGCAAAGATCCCGGAGCCCGGGCATCGCCTCTCCCACCCCCACCAGGGCGAGCAGGGGGTCCAGCAGCAGGTTTCCGCCCAGGGCCACCGCCGCCGACAGCAGAAGCAGCAGCCCCGCCAGGCGGCGAAAATGGCACAGGGCCGTTTCGTTTTTGCCCGCCGCCGTCAGCTTGCCGTGGGTCACGCAGCCGCCCTGAGAAAAGGTGTAGCCCAGGGTATTGTAGATCATGTAGACCGGCGTCACGATGCCGATAGCCGCCAGCCCCGTCTCCCCCAGGCGGGTTCCCACCACCAGCGCGTCCGTCACATTCGCCACCGACAGCGCCAGGGCGGAAAAAAAGGACGGCGCCAGGAAGCGGTAAAACATCTGTCTGGGGATCCATTGTTTCTTATTTCCCTGCATCGGTCGCCTTCTTTCCCCATCTGGTTCAAAGAGCCGGATCGCGTCAGGCCCCGGCCGGCCCGGATCCTCCTCCGGATCGCTTCGCCCCGGATCAGGTCTTTTTCAGCTGCTTCCAGGCGGCGAAGGCATAAACCACCATCGCGACCAGCGCCAGCGCCACCGTCACCCACAAAAGGATCACATCCAGCGGCACCCCGGCGGCCGCCAGTTCCTCATGGAAAAAGCTCAGGATCAGGGACAGGATGAAAAAAACCTGGGCCGCCTTTCCCACGTAGTTGGCATAGACCACCACGCCCTTGTTCAGCATGAAGGCGCCCCCCGCCACCATCAGGAGTTCCTTGATCAGCACGATCACGATCGCCGGCCAGGGAAAGACGCCCGCGATCCCCTGGCAGATCAGCGCCGTCAGCACCATCAGCTTGTCCGCCAGCGGATCAAACAGCTTGCCGAAATCCGTCACCTGGTTCAGCTTCCGGGCCAGGTAGCCGTCCAGAAAGTCCGTCAGGCTCGCGGCGCAGAAAACCGCCAGCGCGGCCTTGCGATGCCCCTGAAAGAACAGCACCACAAACACCGGCACCAGGATCAGCCGGATCATCGTCAGCACATTGGGAATCGTCCAGACATTCGTAAACAGCTTCCGAATCTTTTCCCGCAAGGAAAACACGCCTTCTTTCCGCTTGGTTGCCGAAGGATCCGAAGATCCTGTCTTTCTTTTCGCCGCCCGGCCGCCTTTTCCCTGCCGGACGCGAAAAAGCCTTCCCCCGGAGGAGGAAGGCCACGATTCCTTTGGTCCGATGTTTGCCGGTTACCGGGCTTTCAGCTTCATCCGGTACTGTCCCGGTGTGATGCCCATAATCTGCTTGAAATTCTTGATCATATGGCTGCAGTCGGCGTAGCCGGTCTGATGGCTGATCCGGGTCAGATCCATCTGGGTAAACCGGAGATACTGCTCGACCCGGGCCACGCGCACCTGCTCGATATAGTCCTTGCAGCTGACGCCGTATATCTCCCGGAATTTTTTCGCGAACCACGGATAGCTCAGCCCGCAGCTGGCCGCCAGATCCTCGACCCGCAGCGATTCCCGCAGATGCTCGCGGATGTAGCCGGTAATCGTGTAGAGAGGATCCTCCCGGCTTTCCCGCTCCGGAGGCTTGAGCCCGCGGCTGAACCACAGCCGGATGATGCCGCCGAAGATCACCGCCAGCCGGGAAATGACCTCCGTCTCGTATCCGAAGGCCCGCTCCCGGCACTCCTGCACGCAGACCGCCGCGATTTCGCCCAGATGCAGCTCCTCCGCTTCCTCCCGGGAAATCTTCATGGATACGCCGGCGCGGCGGGCGGCTTGCAGCAGGGTTCGCAGATCCGGGGCATAAACCGGAGCCCGGGGCATCTGGTCCGGATCCGCCAGCAGCAGCGCAAAGCGAACCGGCCCTTCCCCCGCCACGCGCCCAGCATGCGGGGCGCCGGGGCAAATCATCACCGCTTCCCCGGGGGAAAGGCGCATTTCCTCGCCCTCCACGGTCACCGCCATGTCCCCCTCCAGGAGGAGCAGCATCTCCGCGTAATAATGGGCAAAGGGTTCCGGCCGGAGGGGGCAGGCAACGCTGTCCGTCTCAACGCAGGCAAAAGGTAAACACAAGGGTTGACACCTGTCGATGGAGTTAAACATGGACGCCTCCAATCAGTGTCTCATTCTGTGGGATTTTGAACGGAGAAATTATAACCCGAGTTTGTGAAAATTTCAACAATATATTTTCACTATTTTCCTATTCGATAAACATGGCGTCCCCGAAGGAAAAGAAGCGGTATCGACGGGAAACCGCCTCCCGGTAAATCCGGAGGGCTTCCTCCCGCCCCAGGAAGGCGCTGACCAGCATCAGCAGCGTGCTCTGGGGCAGATGGAAATTGGTGATCAGGGCGTCCACCGCCCGGATCGGCACGCCCGGATACAGGAAAATGGACGTTTCCCCGGCGCCGGGGCGCAGCTCCCCCTCCGCCGTCGCGTAGGTTTCCAGCGTCCGCACGGAGGTGGTCCCCACGCACACGATCCGCCCGCCGGCCCGCCGGATCCCGTTCAGGGTATCGGCCGCCTCCTTCGTCAGCTGGCAGAACTCGCTGTGCATCACGTGCTTTTGCACGTCCTCGACCTTCACCGGCCGGAACGTGCCCAGCCCCACATGCAGCAGCACCGGGACGATCGTAATCCCCTTTTCCCGGATCCGCTCCAGCAGCTCCGGCGTAAAATGAAGGCCGGCCGTCGGCGCCGCGGCGGAGCCCTCCGCCTTCGCGTAAACCGTCTGGTACCGCTCCGGGTCAGTCAGCTTTTCGTGAATATAGGGCGGCAGGGGCATTTCTCCCAGCCGGTCCAGCAGCTCCTCGAAAACCCCCTCATACCGGAAGCGGACGATCCGTCCGCCGGTTTCCGCCACGTTTCCCAGGATTTCGCAGGTCAGAAGCCCGTCCCCGAAGGAGCAGACCGTCCCCGGCTTCAGCCGCCGCCCGGGC
>CAMOGC010000016.1 GCA_946613955.1 uncultured Clostridia bacterium | reverse complement strand
TTTACGCCGCGCCGGGCGCGTGCCGCAAAGCGGCAAAATTACATTTCGCGCCCGGACGCATCCGCCGGAGGCTTATCGGAAACGAAAATTTATTTTTCGTTTCCGATAGCTTTTTCATGAGAACGCTTCTATCCGTTCCCTGGAAAGGGGGGAATCGTCACGACCTTCGCCGTCTCCGGCGGATGATCCGGTTTATGGCGGATCTGGTTCCAGATCCGCCAGGCTTCCCGATCCGCCCGCCACATCTGCGGCTTTTCCGTCTCCCGAAGGGAGGACACCATCCGCAGGGGAATGTCCCGCCAGAGGGCGGTCATCTCCGGGTTCGCCCGAAGCCCCAGCAGCAGCGTCTCCTCCGGCAGGGGCAGCTTTTCCAGCTCCTCCCGGCTCACGCCCATCATGGCCCAGGCGAAAATCCGGCTGAGCCTGGCGCGGGTATAGCGCTTCGTGACCGTTCGGTCCATCAGCTCCTCCCGGGAGACCGCCTCGGACGCCGCCCGGGCGATCCGATCCTCCAGCCCTTCGCTCACCTCCGGAAGCTGCCGGAGTTCCTCCCGGCTCATCCGGCGGATCCGGTCCAGGATCAGCGTGTCCAGCGGTTTTTCCTCCGGCAGTTTGCCCGCCAGCGCCGCCCGGCGGACAATCCTCCGGCTGGCCTCCGGCAAAGCCGCCAGCCCCCCGGCCCAGTCTCCGCGGCAAAGCGCTTCCCGCACGGCGGAGGCGGAGGGAGCTTCCGGATCGATCCGGTCCGCCCGGTACGCGCCGGTCCGGGGAATCGCCAGGGGCGTCATCCTCGCGCCCAGCCGCCGGATGGCCCGCAGATAGCAGACGGCGAGGATATTGTTGGGGCTTCCCAGGATGCTTCCCGCCCCCGGCATCACGCCCTCCGCCGCGGCGGCCTGAGCGGCCGGATAACCTCTGCCCGCCGCCAGCTCCTCCCTCAGCTTTTCCCGGAAGGAAGCCGGAGGCGCTTCCAGCATCTCCGCCAGCCTTTTCAGCCCGGAGAGATCGCTGCTTTCCGCCCCGAAGGCAAGATGGGTGGCGCCCAGTCCGCCCAGCGTGGCCACGGCTCCCAGGGCGTAATGCTCCGCGTCCCGGCACACCCAGGCCGCCGGCAGGCCGAACACGGCGTCCGCCCCGCCCAGGAGCGCGGCCTCCGCCCGGTCATAGGGGCTCAGCAGGGCAAATTCCCCCCGCTGTTTGACGCAGGGGCTCAGGGCGATATACGTAAAATCAGGCTGGGCCAATGCCCTGGCCAGCCTGAGATGCCGCTCATGCCCCCGATGAAAGGGGTCATATTCCGCGATGATGCCGAGAACGCGCATGGGAAGGCTCCTTTATTCCATCTCCAGCAGATGCCGGGCGACATAGACGCCGCTGGCGCTGGCATGGCTCAGGGAATGGGTCACCCCGCTGCCGTCGCCGATGACGAACAGGCCGGGATGCGAGGTCTCCAGATGTTCGTCCAGGGCGACCTCCATATTATAAAACTTGACCTCCACCCCGTAAAGCAGGGTGTCGTCGTTGGCGGTTCCGGGGGCAATCTTGTCCAGGGCGTAGATCATTTCGACAATCCCGTCCAGGATCCGTTTGGGAATCACCAGGCTCAGATCCCCCGGCGTGGCGCTGAGCGTGGGCACGACGAAGGAGCCCGCGATGCGCCCCGGGGTGGATCTCCGGCCCCGGACCAGATCTCCGAAGCGCTGCACGATGACCCCGCCTCCCAGCATGTTGCTGAGCCGGGCGATGGACTCCCCGTATCCGTTCGAATCCTTGAAGGGCTCGGAAAAGCGCTGGCTGACCAGCAGGGCGAAGTTCGTGTTGGCGGTGTGCCGGGCGGGATCCTCATAGCTGTGGCCGTTGACGGTGACGATGCCGTTGGTGTTCTCGCTCACCACCGCGCCCCGGGGGTTCATGCAGAAGGTCCGGACCAGATCCTCGAATTTCTCCGTCCGATACAGAATCTTGCTTTCATACAGCTCGTCCGTCAGATGGGCGAACACCTCCGCCGGCAGTTCGACCCGGACGCCGATATCCACCCGGTTGCTGCGGGTCCGGATGCCCATCTTCCGGCATATGCCCTCCATCCACTTGCTGCCGCTGCGCCCGACGGAGATGACGCAGCGGGGAGCCACGAAAGTTTCCTTCTCTCCGAGAAGCACCTCGTATTCGCCGCTTTCCGTCTCCCGGACGTCCGTGACCTGGGTGCCAAAGAAGAAGTCCACCCGATCCTTCAGGAATGTGTAGAGGTTTCCGAGCACGACGGCGTTGATGTCCGTCCCCAGATGGCGCACCTCCGCGTCGAGCAGGTGCAGCCCGTTCTGCATGCAGAGCTTGCGGATGGCGGTTCCCTCCGTGGAATACTTCTTCGTCCCCTCCCCGCCGTAGCGCAGGTTGATTTCGTCCACATACCGCATCAGCTCCAGGGCCTTCTTCTTCCCGACATGCTCATGAAGGCTGCCGCCGAAATCGTTGGTGATGTTGTATTTCCCGTCGGAGAAAGCCCCGGCGCCGCCAAAGCCGCTCATAATGGAGCAGGAGGCGCATCTGACGCAGCTTTTGATCCGGGCCCCGTCGATGGGGCATTTCCGTTTTTCCAGGGGCTGGCCCATTTCGAAAACGGCGATCCGCAGGGGCCGCTCCGCCCGGGTGACCAGCTCATAGGCCGTAAAGATACCGCCGGGGCCCGCCCCGATGATCATGATGTCATATCGTTTCATGTCCGCTCTCCGCTTTTTCCCTTTCCTGTTCCCCGGAGACCTTCTTCGGGAAAATGTTGACCACCCGGGGGGTCCATTCCGGCTTTCCCCTCCGGTTTTTTTCCGTCATCTTCAGCGCGGCCAGGGACAGCGCCAGTCCGATCGCGGCGCCGATGATCGTACCCGCGTCCTTTCCGCCCGCCAGAACGTTTCCCAGGATCATACCGACCACCAGCCCCACCAGCGGCAGGCCGTAGGCGATGAGGGACGCGCCGACGATCATCTTCTCCGGCATATCGACGACGGCAATGTCTCCGATCTGGGCGCTGCCCTGAACCCAGAGGTGATGCTCCTTCTTTCCGCCCTCGCACGCGCCGCATTTCGCGCAGGCTTCCGGCCGGCAAAAGGTAATCCGCATCATGCCGTTCCGTACCTCGGTTACTTCGCCCGGTCTTGTCATCTTTGTTCCTCCTGATTCCGGCGGCCCGCCCGATGTGTTTACATTTCGTCCAGAATATCCTCAATGGAAATCGGGAAGGTCAGCAGTCCCCATACGGGATCCGCAACCGTTCCCGGCTCCAGATAGAAGACCGGATTGCCGTCCTCGTCGAGATAGAAGTCCTCCTCGGGGAAGAAAATGTATTCCAGCATGTCCTCCTCCAGGTCTTCCCACAGCGGAACGTTCAGCCGGGGCAGCATTTCCCAGACCATGGAGCGGACCAGCGCGTCCGCCTTGGCGGTCTGCCGGTCCTGCAGCCAGGTGTCCTTCTCCCCGCTCTCCAGGATGCCCAGCAGATACGGCAGGGCGACGGAGGATCCGGGCTTGATGTTCTTCCGGGAGAAGGTATGGCCGGAATAGTTGACGAAGCCGTCCTCCTCCTTTTTCAGCAGCACGGAGAGAAAGTCGTCGTTATTGCAGGTGATTACGTAGGAAACCGTCGCCTCGTGGCTGGCCTCGTCCCCGCTCTTCATCCAGTTTTCCACGTTCATGGGGATCTCGAAGGCCCGGGTGTCGTCGACGATATAGGCGTAAAAGGTGTTGATCAGCTCCGCCGAGGGATCCGACGGATCCGCCTGGGGGTAGGCGTAGCTGTACACATAGGCGGGGCCCTCCGGCCGGTCGGCGTAGATGGGCGTGGTGACCGTGTCCGCCAGATCCGCCTGCATCGCCAGGGGCTCCGCGGCCGCGGAAAACATCGCCAGCCACAGGGCCGCCGCGAGAATCAGCGCTTTTTTCATGGAAGCTCTCCGTCCTTTCCCGGCGGGGCCGGTTCCTTATTTGGTGTAGGTATATCTGGCGTTCAGCCAGGGCATGCTGTTATAGGTGGAATAGGCGTCGGCATACAGCCGGTAATAGCTGCCCACCTCCCAGTGGGTCCTGGAATAATTCTGAACCAGCACGGGCTGCCCCTTTCCGTCCTCGCTGGTATTGATGACCACCATCTGGGGCTTGTCGGAAACCTCCCGCTGCACCACGCCGGTCACCACATAGACCTGCCCCGCCGCGGAGCGAACCGCCATATTGCTCAGCAGCTCGCTGTATCCCTCGGCCGACAGCGGCCAGGCCCGAACCGTATATTCCGACGCGGGGGGGACGTAATACACCGTGTGCTCCACGAGGGAGGTTTTCTTTCCCGGATAGGAAGCGGAGAAGGAAACCACGTTATTTCCGATATGGTCGAAGACCGCGTTGAAGCTGAATTTCCCCGTTGTGTCGAGGTTGGTGATGTCCAGATCCGTATAAGGGGAGTTCACCTCCACATACGCTCCGGGCAGGGTGGTCGCGTTGACCTTCATAACCTTTTCATATGTGGTCTGATAGGTGCCCACGGCCAGATCCAGCGGGATTTCCTGCGGCTCCCGGTAGAGGGTGACGTTCATCTCGTTGTCCCGGCAGTACTGGGCGCGCACGACAAAATGAAACACGTTATCCCCGATAGGCTGAACCGTCGCGTTATAGCTCATGACGCCCGTTTCCGAGGAAACCGTGTCGGAGCAGTCGACGCCGTTGACGCTGACCCGGGAGCCCGGCCGAACCGTGATCTGAATGGTGGCCAGCGTGGTGGAAACCACCGTCCGCAGGGAATCCGGGGAATCCAGGGTAATGGGGCTGGGGGGGATTTCGATGGTAAAGGTAATGGGATCCATGGGTGTCTGCCGCCCGGAGGCGGATTTCAGGAAGGGCGTCAGGGTCACGTCCATCGTGGGCTCCAGCGTACCCTCATAATTGTCGTACCAGGTATGGTCGACAACCTGCACCTCGGCGAACCCGCCGGAAACCATATAGCTGGCGCGCAGCTCCTTGATATAGATCTGGGTGCCGTCCTCCCCGGGAATCAGGATCGTGTGGGCCGCCTGATCGTCGACCATGCTGCCCGTCACGGTCACCCCCGCCGAGAAGGGAACGGTGGTTTTCCGCTCGCTGAAATACCGATAGGTAAAATACCCGCCCGCGCCCAGCGCCACGGCCAGCACCACGATCAGCAGGCCCTTCAGGAAGTTCTTCCTTCTCGCGGCCCGGGAGGGCATCCGTCCTCCGAGCGTCGAGGAATAGGAATAATGATGCTTCTCCATCGGGTCGTCATAGCGGCGGTCATAGCTGCGGGGCTCGATAAAGGATCCGGTATCGTCCATATACCGGATTCGGTGGCGCATTTCCGCTTCCCGCTCGAAGGCCCTGGCGGAGGAGGAGGGCGTAACCCTTTTCATCCGGATGGTTCCGGGGCGTTCTCCCGGTTCCTCCTCCCATACCGGCGCGGGTTCCTCCGCCCCTTCCAGGGAAACGGGAGCCTCCCTCGCCGCGTTTTCCAGCATCAGGCGCTTCTTCTCCTCGCCTTCCCGCTTCCTTTTTTTCAGATCCTGCATCTCCCGGGCCAGCGCGTCGCGGGCGTCCGGGGACGTATCCGTCTGGCCGAACTCGTCGACCCGGATATAGGCGGCGCCAGGCCCCTCGTCCTTCAGGCTTTCGCGCCATCCGGAGCGGGCGGCCTCGTCAATGTTCAGCGGCGCGCCGCAGAACTGGCAGTGCGGCATACTGGCCCGGTTCCACCGCCCGCATTCGGGACATTTCATTCCTTGTCTTCCGCGCTCCTTCCGTCCGTCCCCCGGTCTGATTTATTCGTCAATCACCAGGAAGCTGTTCTGAAGATAATCCCCCATCGCCTGGCGGCACATATCCCAGTCGATTTCCTGAACCGCCATGGAGGCGTAGGTAATGGGGGTGGCAGCGCCGTCCGGCGGCAGCCGCAGTTCCTCAACCGTGCAGTCCCGCAGGGAATAGGCGTACCTGGCCGCCTCCAGCATGCCCTCCAGGTTGATGTTGGTCATGGTATTGTTGTCCATGACGTTGTTGACCAGCGCCTCAACCTCTTCCCAGCTGATGGTCCGGCATTTGTCCGCCAGGGTGCTCAGCACCGTCCGGGCCCGCTGGGTCCGCATAAAGTCTCCGCCGCCGCCGGCCTTGCGGATCCGCATGTAAATCACGGCGCTGTGGCCGTTGAAATGATACAGGCCCGCCCGGTGAATGCCGCTGGAGCGGAGATCCGACCCGGTCTGTACGTTCCGGACGGATCCCGGCGGAACGGCGTAGCGCTGCAGATAGGCGATCTCCGAGGCGTTGAGTTCAATATCCACGCCGCCCATGTAGTCGACGATGTTGGCGATCTGGGTAAAGTCGAACAGAATATAGTCCTCGACCCGGACGTCGATATGCCGGGAAATGACCTTGCACAGCGTTTCCGGGCCCAGCCGCTTGGCAATATAGTTGATCCGGCCGATCCCCATCTTCTCGGGATTTCCCTCGTTCGGCCGCTCCACCAGCGCGTCCCGGATAAAGGAGGTCAGCATCACCCGGTGCGCCCGGGTGTCCAGGGTCACCAGGACGATGCCGTCCGTGTTCCCCAGGTTTTTCGGGTTTCCGTGCCATACGTCCGTGCACAGAAGCAGATAGTGATGCTGCCCGTCGATCAGAGGGGCAATCTGGTCGTCCGGAATGGTGTTGATGGGCTTGGGCGTCCGCTCCACCGCGGCCGCGGCCCCGGTCAGCGCCAGGCCCAGGGACAGCGCCAGCAAGAAACACCAGATCCTGCGCATAAAAACATTCCTCCCCATGGCGGGTTCTTCCCCATCGGATTCAGACCGCCGGTTTTCCGCGCCCGCCGGCGAAGGTTTGATCGCCGGAAGCGAAGCCGCGCGTTTACCCGGCCGCGGCCAAAGAATGACCCCTGTTATTATAGCCAAAATACCGGGCTTTGTAAATCGCGGCGGTTCCGCCCCGGCGCGCTCTTCCTCCCGGGCCGCCCTAGAACGGCGCCTTCACAGCAAAAACCCGGCCGTCCAGGGACGGCAGGCGCCCGCCGGTCTCGACCTTCATCCGGACGGCGCACAGCTTCAGGCTCCGGGCTTTTCTTTCCCGGTTCATCGCCCGGTCCCCGTAAACATCGTCCCCCAGGATCGGATGCCCCAGGGCGGCCAGATGGGCGCGAATCTGGTGGGTGCGTCCGGTGAGCAGCCGGACCCGCAGCCGGGAAACCGGACCCGCCTCCATCGTCTCATACGCGGTGATAATCTGTCTCGCGCCGGGAGAGGGCCTGTCCGTCACGGTGACCCGGGCATGCTTCGCGTCCTTGATCAGATACGCCCGGCATTCCGTCCGGGGCGGTTTCGGTATTCCCCGAACCAGGCATTCGTATTCCTTCTCCACGCTCCGCTCCCGGAAAACAGTATCCAGTACCGAGAGCGCTTTTTCGTTTTTCGCGAAAAGACACAGGCCGCTGGTCTGGTTATCCAGCCGGTGGCAGGCCGCCGGGGGAAAGGCCTCGGGATCTTCTTCCCGGACGTGGCGCAGGCAAAGCTCCGTCAGGGTGACGCCGCCCTTCCCGTCCGGCTCGACGCTGATCCCCGCCTGCTTGTTGACCAGCAGCACGTCTCCGTCCTCATAGACGATCTCCAGCGGGTTTTCCTCCGCCGCCCCGGGCAGATACAGCAGGATCTCCTGCCCCGTCCGGACCCGGGCGTCCTTCGGAATCCGGACGCCGTCCAGCTTTACGTCCCGGCGCGAAAAAGCCTCCCGAACCGCCGGCTCGGGAATTTCCGGAAAATATCGGCGGACCACCCGGTCCGCCCGTTCTCCCTCCGCCTGGGGCGGAAGCGTTCTTTTTTTGATGATCATTGTTTTTCTTTACCCCGGCGCCTTCGGCCGTTTACTGCGCCCGATTCATCCGAAGGGAAATCCACCGGGGCGTCCTGGCCAGCATTTCTCCCAGCGCGTCCACCATCTCTTCCGTCACCATGCAGGTCAGCCGCGTGGAGAGCACCTCCCGCAGATCCTCCTTCGATGCGCCCTGCTTCGCCAGCAGCATCAGATCCTCCGCCGTGTCCTCCGGGGATGTTTCCGGCCGGCAGCATTCCCGGATCAGCCCCATCAGCCGCTCATACACCGGGTTTTCCATTTCCTCCAGGGAATCGTACAGCGCCCCCAGGTTTTCCGGATCCCCGCCGATCATGGCCAGGCTTTCTTCTTTCGTTCCTTCCGTCGCGGCCCAGGGATCCGATGCCCCGTCGTGAACCAGCGTCAGCCGGTTTCCGGGAGCGCTCATGGTCACAAAGGAGGCTTTCAGCAGCCGCCGGTGGAGCTCCGGCGAGTGCTCCGCGTAGGTTCCCTGATACTGGCGCGCCATATCCTTCAGGGCCGCGTCGGCGGGCATGGCGCCCACCAGATAAAGGGTGTTGTCGATGGTTTCGACGATCCGGTTCGTGATTTCCCGAAGCTTCGCGTGTTCATCGCTGGCCAGCATCACAAACGCGGCCGAGCACAGCTGCCGGGGCATCGTCAGCCGGTTTTCCCCCGCGGGCCGGCACCACATTCTCCGAACGAGGGACAGGGCCGGCTCCAGGTCATTCCAGTTATAAACGGGCAGACTGCCCCCGAAGATGATCAGCTTCAGCAGCAGGTCATGCTCCTCCGGGCTTAGCAGCGCCATCTCCGCCGGAAACCGGCCCAGCACCCAGACCCGCATCTCCTCGATGGAATGCAGCCGGGGGCTCCGGTCCTCCTCGGCATACCAGGATTCGGAAAACAGCCGTTCCGCGTCGGCGTCCGTGCATTCCGCGTCAAAAAGGCCGCACCCGCTCATCCCCGCGAGCTGCTTCCCGCAGGCTTCCAGCCGGTCGGCCCTTAAAACGCTCAGCGTCCGGTCCGGCCAGCGGACCGGACGCTTTTCCGTTTTTAAATACATGCTCTCTCCCGTCAGATTTTCACGATCCACCCGTTCTCGTCCGGAATCCGGCCGTACTGGATGCCCGTCAGGGTGTCGTAAAGCTTCTGGCTGATGCGGCCGATGCCGCCGTCGCCGATGGTAATTTTCTCATCCCGCAGCGCCAGGGTGCCCACCGGGCTGATCACCGCCGCCGTCCCGGTGCCGAAGGCCTCCGTCAGTTTGCCGGCCTTGGCGTCGGCGAAGATTTCCTCGATGTTGAGCCGGCCCTCCTCCGTCTCGAAGCCCAGCTGCCGGGCCAGCTTCAAAACGCTGTCCCGCGTGATGCCCGGGAGGATGGAGCCGTTCAGCTTCGGCGTCACGATCTTGTTCCCGTAGGCAAACATCATGTTCATGGAGCCGACTTCCTCGACGTATTTCTGCTCCACGCCGTCAAGCCACAGCACCTGGCTGAAGCCCTTCTTCTCGGCAATGTCCCCCGCGAGGATGGAGGCCGCGTAGTTCCCGGCGCATTTGGTGAACCCGACGCCGCCGCGAACCGCCCGCACGTATTCGTCCTCCACATAGATGCTGACCGGCTTGAGCCCCTCCTTATAATAGGCGCCCACCGGGCTCAGGATGATGTAGAACAGGTAGGTTTTGCTGGCGTGCACCCCCAGTCCCACGTCCATGGAGATCATGGTCGGGCGGATATAGAGGCTGGTACCGTCCCTGTGGGGCACCCAGTCCGCGTCCGTCCGGACCAGTTCCTTCAGACCCTCCAGGGCGGTTTCCTCGTCCAGCTCCGGCATGCCCATGCGCCTGGCGCTGCGGCTCATCCGGGCCAGATTGTCCGCCGGGCGGAAAAGCTGAAGCCCGCCGTCCTGCCGGCGGTAGCACTTGGTTCCCTCAAAAATCGCCTGGCCGTAGTGCAGCACCATGGCGGCCGGATCCATCTCGAAGCATCCGTAGGGAACGATCCGGGGATTGATCCAGCCCTTTCCCTCCTCATAGTTCATCAGGAACATATGGTCGGTAAAAATCCGACCGAATCCAAGGGCGCCCTCGTCGGCGGGTTTGGCTTTCGGATGGGGGTTCCGGGTGATCTGAATCTGCGTCATGGTGATTCTCGCTTCCTTCCTGAAATCGTTATCCTGCGGCGGCCCTTCGGCCGCTTTCCACAGTATACCCCCGCAGGAGGGCGGGGTGTGTTTTTTTTCGGTTTTTCGTCAAATCGCGTCCTGGGAACTGGCCCGGGGAATCAGCCTGCCGGGGAAAACCTTCTTCGTTTCCGCTTTCCCGCCCTCGATGACCGCGGTCATGGTGGCGGCGATATGGCGGCAGATGGGCTCCAGCTGGTTGTCCACGCTGCTCATCTCCGGCTCGCTGCACTGGCACAGCAGCGAGTTGTTGTATCCGATGACCGCCAGCTCCTCCGGAATCCTGATCCCCCGCTCCCGGGCATATTTGATCGCCCCCACCGCCAGGATATCCTCGCTGCAGAAAACCGCGTCGAACCGGATTCCTTCCCCGGCGAGCCGGTCCAGCATCTCCATGACCCGGGGAATGCTGCGCGCGTCCTTCCCCACCTCCCAGACCAGCCTCTCGTCAAAGGGAATGTCGGCCTCCCGGAGGGCGTCGCTGTATCCTTCCAGCTTTCTCCGGCCGGAGGCGTTCATCGCGTGATACAGGTGCAGAATCCGGCGCCGGCCGGTGCGGATCAGGCTTTCCGTCGCCTCCTTCGCGGCGGAATAATCGTCGCATACCGCGCAATAGACCCCGGGGGCGTCGTATTCGCCGTTGAGCAGGGCCACGGGCATGCTCTCGGCCGCCTCCCGGATATAGGCGTTTTCCTTTTCCTCCCGGTTGACAAAGGAGGAGCCCATCAGCACCATCCCGTCCACGTGCCGGTTTTTCAGGTTTTCCACCCCCAGCACCCGGGCCGTCTTGTCCCGCCCCGTGCACAGCAGCAGGCAGTCATATCCCTTTTCCCGGAAATAGTTTTCAAGATAGCTCAGGGCCTGGGCCTGATAGGGGTCGCTGGCGTCGGGGCAGAGGAGCCCGATGGTATTCATGGTGTTCAGCCCCAGTCCCCGGGCGAAGGCATTGGGCACATAGCTGTTTTCACGAATCACGCTCATCACCCGGTTCCTCGTTTCCTCGCTTACGTGGCTGGAATGGTTCAGCACCCGGGAGACCGTCGCGATGCTGACGCCGGCCTTGCGCGAAATATCGTAGATGTTCATTCATTCTCCTCCGGGAATCAGGTTTTTCCTGAAGCCGGATCATTATATGCAATTTTTGCGTCAATTGCAATACTTCCCTTGACGCTGAAGGCAAAAAGAGGTAGAATTTCCCTGAAGTGTAATTGCTTACACGTACCAACAACGACATGCTTTGGGAGGGTGGTTAACATGGATCGTCTGAATGCCTCGAAGGCCCCGGCGAAAGAGCGTCCGGTCCGGGTGCTGCAGTTCGGCGAGGGAGGGTTCCTTCGCGCCTTTGTCGACTATATGATCGACATCGCCAATGAAAAGACCGATTTCAACGGCTCCATCGTCGTGGTGAAGCCCATTCCCTTCGGCTCCCTGGATCGTTTCCATGAGCAGGACTGCAGGTATACCGTCGTGCTTCGCGGCCTGGTGGACGGCGAGCCCGTGGAGCTCTCCCGGACCATTACCTCCGTCGCCGACGCGGTGGACTGCTATACCGAATATGACAAATATGCCGCCTATGCCAAGGTGCCGACCCTGCGGTTCATCGTTTCCAACACCACCGAGGCCGGTATCGTTCTGGACAGGGAGGATTCCTTCGACGCCTGCCCGCCCCGCTCCTATCCCGGCAAGCTGACCAAGTTCCTCTTCGAGCGGGCGAAGCATTTTGATTACGCCCAGGACAAGGGGCTCATCATCCTGCCGGTGGAGCTGATCGACGACAACGGCATCATGCTGAAAAAATGCGTCCTGGAGCTGGCGAAGATCTGGAACCTCGGGGATAAGTTTATCTCCTGGCTGAATGACGCCTGCGTCTTTACCTCGACCCTGGTGGACCGGATCGTGACGGGCTACCCGCGGGACGATGCCGAGGCCCTCTGGAAAACCCTGGGCTACGAGGATCAGCTGCTGGACACCGCCGAGCCCTTCGGCCTGTGGGTCATCGAATCCCCCAGGGATATCAGCAGGGAGCTGCCCCTGCCCGACTGCGACCTTCCCGTCATCTTTACCGATAACCAGAAGCCCTACAAGCAGCGCAAGGTCCGCATCCTCAACGGTGCCCATACCTCCTTCGTGCCCGCCGCCTTCCTGATGGGATACGATATCGTGCTCGACGCGATGAACGATCCCCTGGTGGCCACTTTCATGGATGACACCCTGCATGAAGAAGTGATCCCCACCCTGTCCCTCCCCGTGGACGATCTGCTTTCCTTCGCCGACGCGGTGACCCAGCGCTTCCGCAATCCCTATATTAAGCACGCGCTGCTGTCCATCTGCCTGAATTCCGTAAGCAAGTGGCGCGCCCGCTGCATGCCTTCCCTGCTGGGCTATGTCGAAAAGAACGGCAAGCTCCCCGAGCATCTGGTCTTCTCCCTGGCCGCCCTGATCGATCTGTATCGCGGCGGCAAGCTCAAGGACGGGAAGCTGGAGTGCCTGCGGGACGGCAAGCCCTATACCCTGCAGGATGACGCGGCGGTGCTGGAGTTCTTCGCCGAAAACGGCGATACTCCGGCCGCGGATCTGGCCAGGGCCTTCATCGAGCGCGAGGATTTCTTCGGCCCCGATCTGAAAAAGGTTCCCGGGCTGACGGAAAAGGTGGCCGCCTATCTGTCCGAAATCGAGAAGGACGGCGTCCGCAAGGTGATGGAGAAGCATTTCGGGAAATAATTCCCTCTGTTGATCGGCCCTCACGGCGCCGGCTTTCCGGCCGGCGCCCTTTTTCTTCCTGGCGGCTGTCCGCTCGAGGCCATGGCGCTTTCGGACGCCGCTCCCCCGGCCCGGTTTTCCGGCGCCGGACGACCCATTCTGGAGGTATGTATGCCCAACGCTCTTCGTATTCATCCCACTGATTCCGTGGCCGTGGCGCTGGAGCCGCTGGCCGCCGGCGCGGTCGTCCAGGTGGGCGGCGCGGAAGTGACGCTCCTGGAAAACATCCCCGCCGGGCATAAATTTGCCCTGAAGGATCTGGCTGAAGGGGAAAACGTGATCAAATACGGTTTCCCCATCGGGCATGCCACAAAGCCGATCCCCCGGGGCTCCCATGTGCATATCCAGAATCTCAGGACCAACCTGTCCGAAACCCTGTCCTATACGTGGAATCCGGCCCCCGAGGCCAAGCTTCCTTCCGTCCGGGAGCGGACCTTCATGGGCTATCCCCGGAAGAACGGCCGGGTCGGCATCCGGAACGAGCTGTGGATTTTGCCGACGGTGGGCTGCGTAAACGATATCGCCAGGGAGATGGAGCGGGAAGCCCAGTCCCTGCTGGGGCCGGGAATTGATCACGTCTACGCCTTCCCGCACCCCTACGGCTGCTCCCAGATGGGCGATGATCAGGAAAACACCCGCCAGATCCTGGCGGATCTGGCGAATCATCCCAATGTGGGCGGCGTCCTGATGCTGGGCCTGGGCTGCGAAAACAGCAGCATCGCCGAAATCCGGAAGCACTTCCCCGCCGACGCCGATGAAAGCCGCATGCGCTTCCTGGTCTGCCAGGAGGTGGAGGACGAGCATGCCGCGGGCATGGCGCTTCTCCGGGAGCTGGCGGACCAGATGCGCGCGGAGCGCCGGGTCTCCTGCCCCGCTTCCAAGCTGGTGGTCGGCCTCAAATGCGGCGGCAGCGACGGCTTCTCCGGGATCACGGCCAACCCCGTCGTGGGCGGCCTTTCCGATCGGATCGCGGCCCTCGGCGGCTCCACGATCCTGACCGAGGTGCCCGAAATGTTCGGAGCGGAAACGATTCTGATGAGCCGCTGCCCCTCCGAGGAGCTCTTCAACCAGACCGTTTCCCTGATCAACGATTTCAAGCGCTATTATCAGGAAAACCACCAGACGATTTATGAAAACCCCTCCCCCGGCAACAAGGCCGGCGGCATTTCCACCCTGGAGGACAAGGCGCTGGGATGTACCCAGAAAAGCGGCTTTTCCCAGGTGCGCGGCGTCCTGGCCTATGGCGAGCGGGTCACGCATCCCGGCCTGAATCTGCTTTCCGCCCCCGGAAACGACCTGGTGGCTTCCACGGCCCTGGCCTCCTCCGGCGCCCAGATGGTGCTCTTTACCACCGGCCGGGGAACGCCCTTCGCCTCCCCCGTGCCGACCATGAAGATCGCCACCAACCCCTCCCTGGCGGATCGGAAGAACCATTGGATCGATTTCGCCGCCGGTGATCTGCTCAAGGGCAAAACCCTGGACGAGCTGGCGGACGCCCTGCTGGATCTGGTGATCGAAACCGCCTCCGGCAAGGAAGTGGTCAGCGAGGCCCGCGGGTTCCACGATCTGGCCATCTTCAAAAAGGGCGTCACGCTGTAATCCCCGCTGCGGGGAACGAGGGGGACGACCCTTTTGGAACGATGGGGACGGCCCTTTTCGTTCCCTCTTTCCTTTCCGGTTTCCTTTATGGTATACTTTCTCCGGGTGATGGCAATGGGTCTGAAGGA
The DNA here is from genome assembly GCA_946613955.1 of uncultured Clostridia bacterium. The sequence goes on along the minus strand of CAMOGC010000016.1, from coordinate 2,189 downwards.
GATCATCTTTGGCGGAAAGATGAATAAAAAGGAAACGAATCCGCATGAACAGGGCTCGGAAAATGCTCAGGGAAAAAAGATAGCGGCGAGCCTCGACGTTTTTCCAGGCGCGGCCACAGAGCCTGAGGATGAAGAGGCTTTCCGTGAAGAGGGTATCCAGCTGGAACAGCAGGGAAAATATGAAGAGGCGTTTCTGAAATATGAGGAAGCGGCAAGGATGGATGACACGCCGTCCATGGTCCGCATCGCCGGAATGTATCTTTCCGGCAACTTTCGGCCCCTCGGCTCTTCCAACCAGGCGGAATTGCTGCTGCGAGGCAATCCGATCTTCCCATGGAGCCTGCGTACCGAAAAGCAGCCGGATTACAAAAGCGCGTTTGATTGGCTGATGAAAGCGGCCGATCTCGGGGATGGTCTTGCCTGTGAAACGGTCGGGAATATGCTTTGCAACGGAATAGGCTGTTATGCGGATCTTGAAGATGGCATCTCCTTTCTGGAGAAAGCCGTCGACCGTGGGCAGGAGTCCGCCCGAAAGTATATTGATCTGTATCGTCCGAATGGAAAAGTGCTTACCAACGAGGAATATGAAGCCTGTCTGGCCGCGTTTTCAAAAGCAGCGGAAGCCGGGGACGACAGCGCCTATGAGCTGTATGCCACCTTGAAAAGCGGAACGCAGAAACAGCTGGCCCGCCTGGGACATATACTGATCGCCGCTCAGAAGGTTCAGAGAAAAGGGTTTGAAGTTTTCAGGCATTCCTCCACTTCGTCAGGTATTCCACTGCTGCCGGTTGCATCAAAGCGCGGAAGGTGGTGTACATTCCTGCGGTTTAATCTGGATGCCTGGAAGGAGGATCGCCCGCTGATCGCGGTTTCATCAGATATCCTTAACGTCCAGAGGCCTTCCCAGCTGCTGAGCCATCTTCACCATGCAAAAACTGTAGGTACAGCAAAGTACAGATCCCCTGCATTTGGATGGCTGGAGGAAGAGAAAGAAGCGGTGCTGATTCGTCTGGGCGAGCCTGATTCCTTAAGCAGCGAGGAGCTGAAAGAAATCGCGGCTTCCTTTTTCCTGCATAAGCAGGAGTATCTGGGCGAATCCATCGCCTTCATGGTGGAAAACGGAGAAAAGGAATACAGCTTTGAAGTTGCGGGAATCAAGGATGAAAAGCTTGAAGTGCTTTGGCGGTACACCATCGGAGGCAGCGATCGTGTTAAAGCATATTTTGAACCCCAACTGATCTCCGCCGAGATTACAGGGGAACGATAGGGACGACCCTTTTCGTTCCCTTTTTGCTTTCCGGCTTTCTTTATGATATACTGTCCCCGGGTGATCAGCATGCCAAGAGTCGCAAGAACAAAGAGCGTATCCAACATCTATCATGTCATGATCAGAGGGATCAACCGGCAAAATATCTTTGAAGAAGATGAAGACCGCCTTTGTTTTATGAAAATCCTGCATCATTGCAAAGAGCTTTCAGGATTCAATCTTTATGCATTCGTGTTGATGTCTAATCATATCCATCTGCTGATTGAACCGTCCGGAGATACGCTGAGTACCGTCTTTGCCAGGATTGAAACCCGATATGCAATGTGGTTTAACAAAAAATACCAGCGAACAGGATATTTATTCCAGAATCGGTTCCGAAGCGAACCTGTCGAAACCGACCAGTATTTCATGACCGTATTAAGATATATCCTTCAGAATCCCATGAAAGCAGGCATGGAAAGCCGTCCGGGAAGGTATCGCTGGAGCAGCTATCTGGCCTACGAAAAAGGAAAAGGCGCTGTAACAGACACACAATATGCCCTGGATCTTTTCGGCGGTAAAGAGATCCTGATGGAATACATAACCCGAAACAATGATGACTCCGTCATGGACGAATCGGATTTCGACCTGCGATTTCAGGATGAACAAGTCCGGGAGAAGATGCTGCAAATAACCAATTGTGCATCTGCATCTGCTTTTCAGCAGTTGGAGCGTCCACTCCAGAAAAAATACGCAGCGCAAATGTACCTGAGTGGGCTTTCGATGGGCCAGATTTCCAGATTCACCGGAATGGCAAAGACTTCGGTGTTCAAAGCTGTAAAGGCCATGAAGGATGCAGATGATGAAGGGAATGCGGCCGTTCTTTTTGAGTCTTCTCTGACAGGCGGTTATGCGGAAGATGAAATAATTTGGTAAGAAGGAA
>CAMOGC010000015.1 GCA_946613955.1 uncultured Clostridia bacterium | reverse complement strand
GTTGCCGATGGAGCCCTTCCGGCTGGCCCGCTCCTTCTCGCGGCGCTCGTCAGCGACCTGGCGGCTCAGATGGTCGTCGCCCACGGCGATCATTTCATCCCCCGCGCTGGGCACGCTGTCGAAGCCCATGATTTCCACGGGCGTCCCGGGGCCGGCGTCCTGAACCCGTTCGCCCCGGTCGTTGATCATGGCCCGGATCTTGCCGGAGGCCATGCCCGCGATGATGGAGTCGCCCACATGCAGCGTACCGTTCTGCAGCAGCACCGTCGCCAGCGGGCCCCTCGCCTTGTCCAGCTTCGCTTCGATAATCACGCCGCGTCCGAGCCGGTTCGGGTTGGCCTGCAGCTGGAGCATATCGGCCTGCAGCAGGATCATCTCCAGCAGCTCGTCCACGCCCTCGCCGGTTTTCGCGGAAACGGGAACGCAGATCGTCTCGCCGCCCCAGTCCTCGCAGACCAGGCCGTACTGGGTCAGATCCTGTTTGACTCTGTCCGGATTGGCTTCCGGCTTGTCCATCTTGTTGATGGCGACGATGATGGGAACCTCCGCGGCCTTGGCGTGGTTGATGGATTCGACGGTCTGGGGCATGACGGAGTCGTCCGCCGCCACCACCAGCACCGCGATATCCGTGGCCTGCGCGCCGCGGGCGCGCATGGCGGTAAACGCCTCGTGGCCGGGCGTGTCGAGGAAGGTAATCTTCCGTCCGTCTTCCATCTCCACCATGTAGGCGCCGATATGCTGGGTAATGCCGCCGGCTTCCCCGGCCGTAACCCGGCTCTTCCGGATGTAGTCCAGCAGGCTGGTTTTGCCGTGGTCCACGTGGCCCATGATGGTCACCACCGGAGGCCTCGGCTGCAGGGTGGATTCGTCGTCGTCAAAGTTCTCGGCCACCAGAGCGGCCTCGGCGGTCTGCTCCTGCTTCCGCTCCAGGGTGATGTCGAAATCCGAGCAGACCAGCTGGGCGGTATCGAAATCGATTTCGCTGTTGATGGTGGCCATATTGCCCAGCAGGAACAGCTTTTTGATGATCTCTCCCGCCGGCTTGCCGATTTTTTCCGTCAAATCCCGAACCGTGATGGTATCGCCCGCCATAAAGGCCTTTTCGATCTTGATGGGAGCCATCATCTGCTGGGCGGACATCTTCTTGCTGCGGGCCTTCTTGCCGCCGCGGATCACCTCGTCGTCGTATCCGTTAAAGCGGTTGTTGTTCTTGCTGGCCTGCTTCTTGTTCCGGGTTACGTGCTCCGGATCATGCTGGCGAACGTAGTTTTTCTTGTTGGGATCGTAATTGGAGACCCGCTCCTTCTCCATGGGGGGAGCAAGCTCCGGACCACGGGAGCGGCTGCCCGCTCCGGCGGAACGGCCGCCGCCAAAGCTCCCGCCCGCGGACCGGCCAAAGCCGCCCTGACCCTGGGGGCCCGCCGGACGGCCGAAGCCGCCCTGTCCCTGGGGACCCGCCGGGCGTCCATACGGGGCCCGCGGCTGCTGACCGCCGGCCGGACGGCCGAAGCCGCCCTGCGCCTGCTGCCCTCCCGCGGGACGTCCGTAGGGGCCCTGCTGACCGCCGGCCGGGCGGCCATAGGGGCCCTGCTGCGTGCCAGCCGGCCGGCCAAAGCCGCCCTGCGCCGGAGCTGATCCCGCCGGGCGTCCATAGGGGCCGCGGGGCTGCTGGCCCGCCGGCTGCGGCGGACGAATCACATTGGGCGCCAGACCCACCGGCCGCGCGGACGGACGCGGCGCGTCCCCGGGACGGCTGATAATCTGGCCGATGGCCGGCTTCTTCGGCTGCTCCGGGCGGGGCGTTTCCGCAGGCCGGACGGCGGGCTTTTCTCCCGCCGGCTGCGCCGGCTTTGCCGCCGGTTTTTCGGCGGTTTTCGCCGCCGGTTTTTCCGGGGCTTTCTCCGCCGGCTTTTCCGCCGCTTTCTCCGCAGGCTTTTCCGCCGCTTTCTCCGCCGGCTTTTCCGGGGCTTTCTCCGCCGGCTTTTCCGCGGTCTTTCCGGTGGGTTTTTCAGCCGGCTTCTCTTCCGCCACGGGTTTTGTCACGGGGGGCTGCGGCGCGGGAACAGCAGGCTTTTCGACGGGCGTTTCCGGCTTTTGGGCGGGTTCCGGCGCTTTGGCATTCTTTTCCTGCGCCTCCGCCCTGGCGGCTTCCTCCCGCCTGATCCTGTCTTCCCGCCGGGCCGCCTCCATCTGGGCCTTTTCCTCGTCGTCCAGCATCGTGAACGCCCGGGTTTGGGTAGACTGCATCCGCATCTGTTCTTCCCGCTTGCGCTGAGCCGCCTCTTCTTCCTTCCGGCGGTTCATCTCGGCGTCCATCCGCCGCAGCGTGTCGAACAGCGCGTCCGCGTCCTTCCTGGCCCTGGTCGTGCGCTCGAGGATCGAGGCGGACTGTTCCACCAGTTCCCGGGTGGTGTTCATCAAGTTTCCCTTAGCCATTCGCCGTTTGTACCCCCTGCCGTTTCCGGCATGAAAATCATTTTATTCGGGCGCTCAGGGCGCCTCTTTCTCCAGGCCCTCCGCGGCCCGCTGGGCGAAGCTTCCCTTTTTCAGGGCCATCGCCATGCCCGGGCGGCCGGTCGCCTCTTCCATCAGGCCCGCGGGCAGTTTGCAAAGAGGCGTTCCCGCGCGCCGGCAGAGCTCCCGGTATTTCCTCTCGGAGCCCTCCGAGATCTCCCCGTCCAGCAGCAGCGCGCCGCACTCGCCGCTTCGCAGCGCCTTGCGGCAGGCCTCCTCGCCGAAGACCGCCTGCCCCGCCCGCAGCGCCATGCCCATCAGTCCCCGCATCCGCGTCTCATTCATGGGCTTCACCGCCAAGCAGGGCCAGCTCCGCGTTCAGCGCCTCGCTGACCGCCTCGTCCATCCGGACCTGAAGCTGGCGCTCCAGCTGCCGCTGTTTCAGCGCCCGTTTCAGGCATTCGCCTTCCCGGCAGACGTAGGCGCCTCTTCCCGGTTTTTTCCCGGTGGGATCCAGGCTGACCGTCCCCTCCGGCGAGCGGACGACCCGGATCAGGCTCTTTTTTTCCTTCATCTCCCGGCATCCGACGCACATGCGCATGGGAATCTTCCTGGTTTTCATCGGCGCCTCTCTTACATGGTGTCGTCGTCGCCCATCAGGCTGTCGTCAAAGTCCATGGTAAAGCTGTCGTATACCGGGGTCTCCACCTGGACGTAGTCCACCAGCTGGCCGTTCTCGTCCACCATATCGTTGAGATCCGCCATCTGGCTCTGGCTCTTGATATCGATCTTCCATCCCGTCAGCTTCGCGGCCAGGCGGGCGTTCTGCCCCTCCTTGCCGATGGCCAGGCTCAGCTGGTTATCCGGCACGATGACCCGGAAGGCCTTCTCGTCCTTGGCCTGATAAACGCTCAGCACATGGGCGGGATTCAGGGCGTTGGCCACAAACTCCGCCGGATTGCTGCTCCACTTGATGATGTCGATTTTTTCGCCCTTCAGCTCGGCCACCACCCGCTCCACGCGGCCGCCCCGCTGGCCGACGCAGGCGCCCACCGGGTCGATCATCATATCCTGGCTGTGCACGGCGATCTTGGTCCGGCTGCCGGCTTCCCGGGCGATGTTCTTGATGGTCACGATGCCGCCGGCAATTTCCGGGACTTCCATCTCGAAGAGCCGCTTGACCAGATTGGGATGGATCCGGCTGACGTAGACCTGGGGCGTATAGCCCACGTACTGGCTGGTCCGCTGCACCTCCAGGACGTAAACCTTGATGTGGTCGTCGTCGTGGAGCACCTCGCCGGGGATCATCTGCTCCTGGGTCAGGACGCCCTCGGTCCGGCCCAGATCCACATAGGCGGCCTTGGGCTCGATCCGCTCGACGATCCCCGTCAGGATCTCGTTCTCCTTGTCGGAGAACTCGTCGTAAATCTTGCCCCGCTCCTCTTCCCGCAGGCTCTGGATGATGACCTGCTTGGCCGTCTGGGCGGCGACGCGCAGAAAGCCCTTGGGCGTCACGTCCACCTCGGCGATGTCGCCCATCTGGTAGGTGGGGCTGATCTTCCGGGCTTCCTCCAGGGTAATCTGGTTGGTGGGGATTTCGACTTCCTCCACGATGGTCTTCTTCGCGTAAACGGAAATGGCGCCGGTTTCCCGGTTGATGTGCACGTCCAGCATGGTGGGCGTCGCCTCGTTCCGGGGGGAGTTTTTCCGATAAGCCGCCTTCAGGGCCTCCTCGATCATGCCGAAGAGCCGGTTCTCGTCGATTTCCTTTTCCCGGGCCAGCATCCGGATGGCTTCAATCACTTCTGATTTCATTGCTCTGCTTCTCTCTTTCTCATTCGCTTGCCTGCGTTGATTCCTCTTGTCCGTCTTTCCCGTCGGGGGAGGCGCCGTCTTCCTCGTCGAAAACCACGTCCTCGATCCCCTCCATGTTTACCAGGGGTTTGACCAGGGAGGCCGCCTTCCGGGGAATCCGGAGGACGCCCTCTTCCGCCTCCAGCAGGATCTCCTCCCCCTCCAGGCCGGCGAGGATCCCCGTCAGGTTTTTCCTTCCGTCCAGCGGGCGGAACAGGTGGACCTCCACCTCGGCCCCCAGACTCCTCTCAAAATCCCGTTCGGTCTTCAGGGGGCGGTCGATCCCGGGAGAGGAAACCTCCATGAAGTCGTAATCGTAATCCTCCACCAGGGGGCGAACCGCCTTGTGAAACACCTCGCAGTCGTCCAGGGTGATCCCTTCCGGCTTGTCGATATAGATCCGGAGGTATTTCCCGGTGGGCTCCCGGTCCAGGCAGACGTCCACCAGCTCGAAGCCCATTTGGTCCGCGATTTTCCGGCATTTCGGCGCCACCGCCGTCGTCCATTCCGCCTTCGCCATGCGCCCTCCTTTCAGGCATAAAGAAAAGAGCGGAAAACACAGCCCTCCGCGGCGATACCTGCGGACGCCGCCCCGGAACGGGGGGCCGATCCACGGCCGCGGGCTGTTTCCACTCTTTCTACGTTAAACCCTTCTTTCAAGGCTGAACCGCCGCTTTATTTTCCCCGCCGGGGGCGGAGAACACGGGCAGTATAACACAGTTTCAAGGCCTTGACAAGCTTTTTCATCGGGTTTTTCAAAGGGATTTCGGGCTTTTTCGCCTTCCCGGCGCGCCCCGGCGGCCCCGTTTTCCGGAACCGCCGGGGCGCGGGGCCGTATTCCCGATCCCGCCCGGTTCGGTGCCGCCGCCCCGGCGGGCCTTTTTTCCGTTTTTCCCAGGCCCGGGATTACCCGATTCTTTTGAAAACCGGGATTTTCTCGATGGGCGCCGCCACCCGGACGCTCCTTCCGCCGGCGAAGCGCTCCCCGCTTTCCGCGTCCTCCCAGACCCCGGCGGGCAGATAAACCTCCCGCTCGAATTCGTTCAGGTGCAGCACCGGGGCCACCAGATAGTCCGGCCCGAACATGTACTGATCCTGAAGCTCCCAGCATTTCGGATCCTCCGGGAATTCATAGAACATGGTCCGGATCAGGGGGGACCCGTTTTCCGAGGCCTCCCGGTACAGCGCGCTGATATAGGGCTTCATTTCCCGGCGGATCTCGTAATACTTCCGCATGATGCGGTAGTTGTCTTCCCCGTAGCTCCACAGCTCGTTATCCTGCCCGGTCCGCAGATAGCCGCCGCCCCAGTCCCGGTCGTCCAGCGTCGGAATGTTCCTGGGTCCCCGGTCGCCGTGCATCCGGAGCACCGCGGAATAGACCGCGAACTGGTACCACCGGATCAGCAGCTGCCGGAAATCGGGATCCCGCACGTCGTCGGTCATGAAGCCGCCGATATCCGTCGTCCACCAGGGGATGCCCGCCAGGCCGATGTTCAGCCCCGCCTGCAGCTGTTCGGCGAAGCTCTCGAAGGTGCTGGGCACGTCCCCGCTCCACAGGATGTTGGCGTATTTCTGGCTTCCCGCCCATCCGCAGCGCAAAAGGTTCGCAAAGGGCTTTCCCGCCCGGCTCATGGGGTCGAAGAAGGCCCGGCTGTACATCTGGGGATAGAGGTTGCTGCAGCTCAGGGCCGGTCCCGCGCAGTAGCGGTAGTTGTCAAAATCGTAGACCCCGTAATCCGGCTCGCTGTTGTCCAGCCAGAAGCCGTCGATCCCCAGATCCGCGTAGTTCTCCCTGCATTTTTCCCACAGGTATTCCCGGGTTTCCGGGTTGAAGGGGTCGATTTCGACGCAGTCCCCCTGATAGTCGTAGGTCTGGGCCGCGCCCCGCTCCGTCCGGATCAGCAGCCCCCGCTCCATCATGGGGCCGAAGTTTTCGCTCCGCCGGTCCACGCTGGGCCAGACGGAGACGATCACCCGGATACCCATCCGGTGGAGCTCGTCGACCATGGCTTTGGGATCCGGCCAGTAGGTTTTGTCAAACTTCCAGTCCCCCTGCACCGTCCAGTGGAAAAAGTCGATGACGATCTGGTCGATATGGATGCCTTCCGCCTCATATTTCCGGGCGACGGAGAGCACCTCCTCCTGGGTTCTGTAGCGCAGCTTGCACTGCCACAGGCCCATCAGCTCCTCCGGGAAGGCGGGCGCCCGGCCGGACACGGCGGTGTAGTTTTTCAGAAGCTCCTTCGGGTTTTCCCCGGCGGTGATCCAGTAGTCCATCTCCCGGGTGCTCCGGGCGACCCATTCGGTGCGGTTTTCCGCGAAAGACACCGTCCCCACCGCGGGGTTGTTCCACAGCAGGCCGTATCCCAGGCTGCTGATCATAAAGGGCACGGAGGACTGGGAATTCCGCTGGGCCAGCTCCAGCACCGATCCCTTCAGATTCAGGTTCGGCTGCTGATACTGCCCCATGCCGAAAATCTTCTCCCCGGGGTTGGGCTCGAAGCGGACCGTCAGCTCGTATTCGCTGGCGCCGATGATCCCCTTCCATTCCCGGCTTACCAGCTTCAAACACCGGCTGGTCCGCACCGGGGTGCCGGCGTAGGCCCGGTAATATTCCTGAAGGATCATCTTCCCGTCCCGGTAAAACGACAGGACGCCCATGAAATTCACCCGGGCCCGGATCCGGCCGTTTTCAATCTCCCCGAAGGGCACGCGGCTGATCCGGCCGTCCTCCTCCAGGAAATCCTCCTCCCCGATGGTGACCCTGGCCTCCGCCTCCTCCGGCGTTTCCGTCAGCGCGCCCTCCAGCCCGCTCCGGCTCTGGTCCATCCAGGCCCTGACCCGCAGGCTGTCTTTTCCCCAGGCCTCCACCCGCAGGGTTTCCCCCGCCCGGCAGGCCGTCAGGACGTTTTTTCCGGCCGTCAGTCTCATGAGCGCTCAGTCCTCCTTTTTCTTCAGCACCATGGCCGTCCGGCAGGGGCTGTAAATCGTGAAGCCCAGACCGCGGTCCGGATCCTCCTTCGCCTCATAGGTCACCGCGTGGGCCACCAGCCCGGGCCCGCCGAAGCGGAATTCATCGCTGCTGAGGATCACGCCGTATTTTCCTCCGCCCGTGCTCCAGCAGGGGAGGAAGAAGTTCGTTTCCGAATAGCTGGGATGGAAGTTGAAAACGAACAGCAGGCCCGCCCGGCTGAAGGCGATGATCTTCCGGTCCGGATCCACCCAGAGGCTCTGGGCCGCCGGATCCTCCAGCAGCCGATACTGCCTGGCCAGGCCGATCATGGCCCGGTCAAAATCGTTGAGCCAGACATATTTCAGGTCCGGGTTGTCCACCAGGGACCACTGCCGCCGGCAGTATTTGTAGCTCCAGCCGTTCCCCTCCCGGGGGAAGTCGATCCATTCCGGATGGCCGAACTCGTTGCCCATGAAATTCAGATAGCCGTTGCCGCCGCAGGACAGGGTCAGCAGCCGGATCATCTTGTGCAGCTCGATGGCCCGGTCCATGGTCACGGAATGGTAATCCTTGCTCATGCCGGTATACATTTCCGCGTCCGCCATGCGGAAGAGGATCGTCTTGTCCCCCACCAGCGCCTGGTCGTGGCTCTCGCAGTATCCGACGACCTTTTCCTGGGGTCTCCTGGTGGTCATCTCGTGCCAGATGCTCTGGACGGACCAGTCCTCGTCCCGGGTGTCCTTCAGCAGCTTGATCCAGGTATCCGGCTCGCCCATGGCCAGCCGGTAATCGAACCCGATGCCGCCCGCTTCCAGCGGCAGGCACATACCGGGCATGCCGCTCATGTCCTCCGCCACGGTAAGGGCGTTGGGATCCACCTCGTGGATCAGTTCGTTGGCCAGCTGGAGATAGTTGATCGCGTCCAGATCCGTGTTCAGGCTGAAATACATGCCGTAATCCGTGAAGGCGGAGCCCAGGCCGTGATCATGATAGATCATGCTGGTCACCCCGTCGAAGCGGAAGCCGTCGAAATGGTATTCCTCCATCCAGAATTTCAGGTTGCTCAGCAGGAAGTGGAGCACCTCCGTCCGCCGGTAATTGAACAGCCGGGTTCCCCAGGCGGGATGACGGCCCTCGCCCCCCTCCAGGAAATACTGCCCGTCCGTCCCGTCCTGGAACTGGAGCCCTTCTCCCACATTGGGGCAGGCGTGGCTGTGAACCACGTCCAGCAGCACCCGCAATCCCATCTCATGGGCCCTGTTGATCAGAACCTTCAGTCCCCGGGGTTCCCCGTACCAGTGCGCGGCGGCGAAGAAATTGCTGACCTGGTATCCGAAGGAGCCGTAATACGGATGCTCCTGAATCGCCATCAGCTGCACCGTGTTGTATCCCAGATCCCGGATACGGGGCAGAATCCGGTCGGCGAATTCCTCATAGGTGCCGACCCGCTCCGCGTCCTGCGCCATGCCGATATGGGTTTCGTAAATCAGCGGGGCGCCGGGCTTTCTTTCCCGGTATCCCCCGTCGGTCCAGGGGAAGGGCTCGCCGTCGGGCACCCGGGCGCAGAGCAGCTTCGTTTCCGGATCCATGTCCACCCGCGTCGCGAAGGCCGGAAGCCGCTCAAAGCTGGCGCCCTGCCGATGAACCAGCAGCTTCAGCCACTGGCCGGGCCGCAGGGCGTCCTCGCCCTCCAGCAGGATTTCCCATACGTCCCCGTCCTTTTTGGTCATCGGGTGGCTTTCCCGGTTCCATCCGTTAAAATCGCCGATCAGGTTCGCCCCGTCGGCGCCCGGCAGCCATTCCCGCACGGCCCACCCCCCGGGGATTTTCTGGATGCCGAAATACAGATGCCCGTTGGCGAAATCCGTCAGCGTTTCCGCCCCGCCCACCAGCTGATACCGCCGCTCCTTAAAGCGGTCCATCCGCAGGTCGATCTCCCCGCTGTAAGGCTTCAGCCAGGGGTCGATTTCGATAATGCCGTAGGGGCTTTTCAGGTTCTCCGTATTCAATGCCAAACACGCTCCTCTCCCCCGCGCGCCGCGGGATGCGTCCGTTTTTCCCCGGCCCGTCTCCGGCGCCGGGCGCCTCGTTTATTTCACCAGCACGCCGTTGACGTCGTAATACTCCGTCTTGCTGACGGAACCGTCGGCGGCGTAAAGATAGCGGATCTCGCTGTATCCCTCGGCGGTGTTGCCGGGCTTTCCGCCCTTGCCGAGGAACACCCGGCTCAGAATCCTTCCGTTGTCGTCCAGGTTTTCCTGATAACCCGCCGTCCCGGCCCGGTTCAGCACCGGCTGGCCGCTCAGATCCAGGAAGCTAACCTGTTTCAGCCGTCCCTGCCCGTCATAGGCGTAGGAAACCGCGGCGGTTCCGTCGGCCGCCTCGGTGGGCTTTCCCTCCGCGTCCAGCCAGCTTTCCTTCACCAGCAGCTCATCCTTATTGAACTCCCGGCGGACGGAAACGTATCCGTCCCCCATGGCGATCCGGGCGTCCGCCGTGTCAAAGCGGGAAACCGTATACGCCCGGTCGCTTTCATAGGTTTTCACTTCATAGGCGTATCCGGCCCCCCGGTCCACCAGCTTTCCGCCCAGGTCGTAGTATTTTACGCTGATTTCCCGGTTCTTTTTGTCCACCTCGCGCCGGCAGGAGGCCCATCCCTCGGCGCAGGCGGCGGGGCTGCCGTCGGCGCGCTCAAAGCGGATGGAGAGCACCTGGTTGCTCTTGTTGACCCCCTGGATGACCGAGGCGTAGCCCAGGGGCGTGTCCACCGGGTTCCGGTTCTCGTCCAGATAGGTCCGGCTGGTCAGCGCCGTTCCCCGGTATTCCGCCCGGATGGCGGCGTATCCCAGGGCGGGAACGATCATCAGCTTGCCGTTTTCGTCATAATACAGGACGCTGGTCACCTGTCCCTTGGAGGTATAGCTCATTTTGACCCGGGTATAGCCCGCGGCGCAGGGCGCCTTTTCGCCGTTTTCGTCCAGATAGACGATTTCCTCCAGCCGGTGCCGGTTGCCGTAGGTCATGATCCGGCCGTAATAACCCCCCGCCGTCCGGAAGGGCATATCCCCCGCGTCGAAATACTTTTCCGTCGCGGATGTCCCGGAATAGCTGTAGGTGGTATACGCGTATCCTTCCGGGCCGCTGACCGTTTGCCCGCCTTCATCCACCCAGGTTTTCCGGATTACCTTGCCGCCCTTGGTGGATTCCCGAAGGGACAGCTCCGCCCCGGCAGACGCCGTCATCATCAGGATCAGGGCCGCCGCGCCCGCCAGCATGCTTCTTTTTTTCATATCCAATTCCCGTCCTCGTCATATTTTCCCGGGGGGCAGTATAGCAAAAAAACAGGCCGCTTTCAACCGTTCCCCCGATTTCGTCCTTTGTCTTCCAGATAAGCGCCAAAGGCGTAGACCGCCGTTCCCAGGGCCGAGAGCGCCGCCGTCATCCACAGCAGCCTTCCCTCCAGCGGAACCAGGAAGAAAACCCGGCCCAGCAAAAGCGCCGTCAGGAAAAAGCCCGCCGCGGCCCCAAGGGTGATCCCGATCCGGGTCCCGCGCCAGGGAAGGCACACCCGGCCCAGAATCGCGATGCCCAGGATCCCCGCCGTCCAGGTGGCCATCGTGGAGCAGGCCTCGGCGGAGGCGCCCCATCGGCCCATCTGCGCGGCCAGCGCCGCGCACAGGGTCACCGCCAGCCCGCCCGGCAGCGCCCGCCGCGCCACCGTCTTCAGGAAGCTGCCCCGGATTCTCTCCCGGCTGGCCTCCAGGGCCAGGAAGAAGCCGGGAATGCCCACCGTCCAGCTGCTGACCAGGGACATCTGGATCGGCTGGAAGGGATAGACGCCCGGAAAGATCAGGGTCAGGAAGGTCAGCAGAAAACTGAAGATCGTTTTGGTCAGAAACAGCGTGGCGGAGCGGGTAATGTTGTTGATGACCCGGCGCCCTTCCAGCACGATCTCCGGCACGGCGGCGAAATCATCCCGCATCAGGGTCAGCTGGGCGCAGCTTCGCGCCGCGTCGGCCCCGCCGGCCATGGCGATGGAGCAGTCCGCCGCCTTCAGGGCGGGAATATCGTTGACCCCGTCCCCGGTCATGGCCACGAAGCGGCCCCGGCTTCGCATGGCCTCCACCAGCTCCTTTTTCTTCTCCGGCGTCACCCGGCCGAAAACCGTATATTTTTCGCAGGCGTCCCGGATTTTCTCCGGGTCGTCCAGCTCCCGGGCGTCCACCGCCCGATCCGCGCCGTCGATGCCCGCCATCGCCGCCACCCGGGAAACGGTGCCCGGATTATCCCCGGAAAGCACCTTCAGCTCCACGCCCTGCTCCCGGAAATAGCGAACCGTCTCCCCAACGTGGGGGCGCATTTCGTCCGTAAGCGCCGGCATCGCCAGCACCCGGGAAACCGGAGGCAGCGTCTCTCCCTCCAGGCTTCCCTCCGCCTCCGCCAGCACCAGCACCCGCCGGCCCGCCGCGGCCATCCGGCGCGCCCTGTCCGTCAGCGCTTCCTCGCCCTCCTCCAGCACGTATTCCGGCGCCCCCAGGATCAGGGTTTTCCCGTCGGAGAAGGACGCGGCCGATTTCTTCCGCGCGGAGGAAAAAGCCAGCACCTCCCGGGGCTTTTCCGTCCCCGGGGCCACGGCTGCCCGCAGGGCGTCCAGGGTTCCGCTCCGCTCGTCAAAGGCGCCCAGAAACCGGCTCATGGCCTCCCGGGCCTCCCCTTCCACGGGGGTCAGCGGGTTCAGGCTTTCGACTTTCATGCGGCCGGTGGTCAGGGTCCCCGTCTTGTCGAGGCAGAGGGTATCCACCCGGGCCAGGGTTTCAATGCCGTACAGCTCCTGCACCAGCACCTCCTTTTTCCCCAGCCGGATGACGCCCACCGCCATCGCCATGCTGGTCAGCAGCATCAGCCCTTCGGGAATCATCCCCAGCATCGCCGCCACCGCCGGGGGAACGGCCTGCTGAAAGGGCATTTTCTGGATCAGCATTTCCTTGGCCAGCAAGGCGGCGCCCAGCGGGAGCAGGGCGTAGCTGTCCCACCGGATCAGTTTTTTCAGTTCCTTCATCAGGCCGGATTCCGGGGCCTTCCGTTTCCGGGCCTCCCGGGTCAGCCGGCTGGCATAGCTGTTTTCCCCGACGCGGACCAGCTGAACCGTGATCCTGCCTTCTGTCAGATAGGATCCGGAATAAAGCCAGTCCCCCGCTGCCTTGGGAATCTCGTCGCTCTCCCCGGTCAGCAGGCTCTCCATCGCCCGCCCGGCGCCCTCTACGGCGATCCCGTCGGCGATGATCTGGTCCCCGGCCCGAAACACCGCCAGATCGCCTTCCACCGCATCCTCCGGCGGCATCGTCTTCTCCCGCCCCTCCCGCAGGATCCGGGCCTTCGGGGCGTTCATCAGCTTCAGCTCCCGGATGGTTTTCCGGGCGCGCAGCTCCTGGATCACGGCGATCCCGGTATTGGCGATGACGATGGTCAGAAACAGCATGTTCCGGTAGCTGCCGGCCAGAATCAGCAGAAGGCCCAGCCCCAGATTCAGCAGGTTAAACCAGGTCAGCGCGTTTTCCCGCAGAATCCGGATCGTGCTCTTCCCTTCGTCTTCCCCGGTCCGGTTTCCCCGCCCGGCCGCGCGGCGGTTTTCCGCCTCCGCCTCGGTCAGCCCGGTTTCCTCCGTTTTTTTGAAATCCGCGGGGATCCCCCGCGGCAGGCTCAGTTCGTTTTCCATTCATCCACTCCCATGGCGGCTTTCTGTCGCCGGACGATTCATTATATCCCGGGCTTCTTCCATTTGCAAGCTTGCGCCGCCGGGGGATTTACGATATACTCGTCTCCGGGTGTTTCCCGCGGGAAGGGGTTTTCCGGCCCCGCCTCCGCAAAAACCGGAAAGGAGATTCCCTATGTCCGCATCTCAGCATGTTCTCTCCGCCATCTACAGCGATGAAACCCCGTCCTACCGCTGCCCTTCGGAGCCGGATCCCGGCGATTCCGTGGCCATCCGCCTGCGGGCAGCCAAAGGCAGCGCCACGAGGGCGATTCTGCTGCTTGAAAACCTCTCCTCCGGAACGCTGATGCGTCCGGTCCGGTCCGATGATTATTTCGACTATTTCGAGGCCTCCATCTTCTGCGACCGGGACGAGATCCGCTACCGGTTTCTGCTGGAGCTTTCCGACGGGACGAGGGTCGGCTTCGATAAAAACGGCTGCCGCGCCGCCGAGGGGGGAAGCATGCCGGATTTCAACCTGGCCTACGCCTTCCGCTTCAAGCCCGGCTTCCATGTGCCCGAATGGTCCAAGGGCGCCATTCAGTACCAGATTTTTACCGACCGTTTTCGCAACGGCGACCCCTCCAATGACGTGACCGACAATGAGTATTATTATACCGTCGGCCACGCCAAGCACGTGGCGGACTGGTCCGCTCTGCCGACGGACACGGACATCCGCTATTTCTACGGCGGCGACCTGCAGGGCATCCTGGACAAGCTGGATTATCTCCAGTCCCTGGGGGTGGAGGTGCTCTATCTCAATCCCATCTTCGTCTCCCCCTCCAGCCATAAATACGACACCCAGGATTACGACCATGTGGATCCCCATTTCGGCGTCATTACCGACGATGTGGAGCACGCCATGCAGACGTGGGAGAAGCATAACGGCTACGCTCCCCGCTACATCCGCCGGGTGACCTCGATGGAAAACCTGGAAAAGAGCGACGATCTCTTCGCCCGTCTCTGCCAGGAGCTCCACAGCCGGGGCATGCGGATCATTCTCGACGGGGTGTTTAACCACTGCGGTTCCTTCAACAAGTGGATGGACTGCGAGGGCATCTATGTGGGCAAGGCCGGCTTCCAGCCCGGCGCCTTCCAGAGTATCCACAGTCCCTATCGCTCCTACTTTCATTTTAATGATTCCGGCAACGGCCGCAGCCCCGCCTACGAGGGCTGGTGGGGCTATGCGACCCTGCCGAAGCTGAATTACGAGGCCTCCCCCGCCCTGTGCGAGGAAATCTTCCGGATCGCCGAAAAGTGGGCCTCCAAGCCCTACTGCATCGACGGCTGGCGGCTGGACGTGGCGGCGGATCTGGGGCACAGCGTCGAGTTTAACCATCGCTTCTGGCGGGAATTCCGCGCCCGGGTCAAGGCGGTGAACCCGGATCTGCTGATCCTCGCGGAGCATTACGGCGATCCCTCCTCCTGGCTGAAGGGGGATCAGTGGGATTCCATCATGAATTACGACGCCTTTATGGAGCCGGTGACCTGGTTCCTGACCGGCATGGAAAAGCATTCCGACGCGTACCGGGATGATCTGTATCAGAACGGAAACGCCTTCTTCGATATCATGCGGGACAAGATGTCGCGCATGACCTATCCCTCCATCCAGTGCGCGATGAACGAGCTGAGCAACCATGACCATTCCCGTTTCCTGACCCGGACCAACCGGGTCGTCGGCCGGATGACCAGCATGGGCTCCGAAGCCGCCGGCGCCGGCATCAACAAAGGCGTCTTCCGGGAAGCGGTGGTGCTCCAGATGTCCTGGCCCGGCGCGCCGACCATTTATTACGCCGACGAGGCCGGCCAGGTGGGTTGGACCGATCCGGACAACCGGCGGACCTATCCCTGGGGCAGGGAAGACATGTCCCTGATCGCGCTGCATCGGGATCTGGCCAACCTGCGCGCCGCCCTGCCGGAATTAAAAACCGGCGGTCTCAAGCCCCTCCTGGCGGATTACGGCCGCATCGCCTACGCCCGCTTCGACGAAACCCACCGGTCCATCGTGGCCCTGAACAATACCAGCGGCGGAACCAATTTCCGCCTCTACGCCCGGGACGCGGGCGCGCTGGAGGGGGAGCCCTTCTATCGCCGGATCCAGACCGGGGCGGAAAACCATTCCACGATTCCGAAGGTCATGGGCATCGTGAAGGACGGGTATCTTTCCTTCGATCTGCCCCCCTTCTCCGCGGTCATCCTGGCCAACGAGCTGCCGGAAACCAAACGGGCCCCGAAGCCCGGCCTGCAGGATCATCCCGACAGCCCCGCCGCCGATCAGGCCGCAGAGGAATGAGCGCCGCCGGGCGCCCGGCTGCAAAAAGGACTGCGATTTGCATCGCAGTCCTTTTGCGTGCCTTATCCTCGGCCGGGAATCCCCGATCCGCGGCCGGCAATTCCTTTTGCTTCTCCGGCCCCGCTCCCGCACGGCCGATGGTTCTTCCTTCGCGTCGGATGCTTCCGCCCTCTTCCCGGGCGCCGGGGGGAGGCCGCGTTTATTCGGCGGGCTTTTTCGCTTCCTCCGCCGGCGCGTCCTTCTTTTCCGGCCGGGCGGCCCTTTCCGCGATCAGCCGCAGAATCTCCGCCGTCGTACTCTCGTCGACGGCTCCTTTTTCCATCAGGCTGACGCGGCTCTGGGGCACGCCGATCATCTCGCCCACCGCCTTCTGGCTCAGCCCCGCCTCGGTCCGCGCGTCGCGGATCTGCCGGCCGAGCAGCACCTTGTTGGTCTGCTTGATGCGCCGCGCCCGGGCCACCCGCCGCGGGCCTCCCTGAATCCTCCGGATCACTTCCGCCGCTTTATCCGCCGAAACATATCCCATCTCCATGGCCCCGACCCGGTTTTCCGGAAGGCGCAGGATCGTCGCCAGCTCCTTCAGGGACATTTCCGCGGCCTTCCGGGCTTCCCGGATCCTCGCCCCGGCCTCCCGGCTGAAATCGCCTCCGGCGGCCTGTTCCCGGGCGGCGGCCTGAATGGCCCGGATGATTTCATCCGCCCGGTTTTCCGATACATGTCCGCATTCCATGGCCGCCAGCGTTCCGGAGGCGATGCCCACCGCTTCCGCCGCGGATTTCAGCGTCATGCCGGCGGTTTTCCGCGCTTCCCTCAGACGCAGACCGATTTCCTTCGCGCTGGCCTTCGCCGGCGTCGGCGACAGCTGGCGGACGATGTCTTCCGCCCGGCGTTCCTTGACATATCCGGATTCCATCTGGGCAATCCGGCTGGCGGAGAGGCCCAGCCGGGCGGCCGCTTCCTCCCGGCTCAGGTTGGCGGCGGCCCGGGCTTCCCGGATCTTTCGGCCGGCTTCCCGATTCGGCGCGGATGCTGTTCCGCCTTCCGCCCGGGTCTTGCGGCCGGAGGGCTTCTCCGCCGCCTTTTTCCCTTTCAGCACAGGCGTCCCTTTATTCCGCCCGTCGCCGTACATCAGCCATTTCCGGTTGATCCCGGTTCCCTTTTCGATTTTGACCCCCAGGGCGCGGGATATTTTTCCGTCTCTCTCCAGGGCGGCGTACTGTTCCTCCGTCATCCCCAGGGCCCCCGCCATTTCCTTTCCGGTCAGCCCATACTCTTCCCTCCAGGCCCGCAGCCGGTCCCCCGGGGCGCCCCGGTCATAGCTTTCGATAAAGGGCTCCGCGTCCGGATTGCTCAGCAGCGCCGGGTTGACCGGAAACGCCGCCACGAAGGGCTGCATCAGGTAGGTGGATCCCATTTCCTCGCAGTCGATCAAATCCTGCCTGGCCACCCCCAGCTCGTCCGCCGCCTGCGCCACCGTCAATCCCATGGCTTCCCGAAGTTCCCTGATATTCATAAAGAACGATTCCTCTCCTGTCCTTGAGCCTGTATGATCCGCGTCTTCTTTTGTGCTCCGAAAAAACACAATCCCAACGCGCGATTGTTATCGGAAACGAAAAATAAATTTTCGTTTCCGATAATCCTCCGGCGGATGCGACCGGGCGCGAAATGTAATTTTGCCGCTTTGCGGCACGCGCCCGGCGCGGCGTAAACGCATCAAAACGCAAAGCGTTTTTGCGTTTACGATAATTTCGCTCATGCGCCCTTCATTATACATCTTTTCCCTTCTCCGCGCAATCATCATCGCGGGAAAAAGTTTT
>CAMOGC010000014.1 GCA_946613955.1 uncultured Clostridia bacterium | reverse complement strand
ATTATCAGGGAAAGCGGATCCACCTGATCGGCATCGGGGGCAGCAGCATGAGCGGCCTGGCGGAGATGCTGATCGATCAGGGGTATCAGGTTTCCGGCAGCGACCGGGACGAGGGCTATCTGATCGACACCGTTCGGAAGGCCGGGGCCCGGGTCATGATCGGGCATCGGGCGGAGAACGTCCACGGGGCCGATCTGGTGGTCTATTCCGCGGCCATCCGGCCGGACAACCCGGAGCGGGCGGAGGCGGAACGGCTGGGGATTCCCCAGCTGGAGCGGGCCTGGCTGCTCGGGGAGCTGATGGACGGGTTCGACAAGGCGGTCGGCATCTGCGGCGCCCACGGGAAAACCACCACCACCTCCATGCTCAGCCAGATGCTGATGGAGCATGACATGGATCCGAGCATCCATATCGGGGGCCGGCTGGACGCCATCGGCGGCAGCACCCGCGTGGGCCACAGCGATATCTTTGTCGCCGAGGCCTGCGAATTCAACCGCAGCTTTCTGCACATGAAGCCCACGGTGGCGGTGGTGCTGAACATCGACGCGGACCACCTGGACTGCTATCGCGACATCGACGAGATCGAGGAGACCTTCGGCCAGTATCTTCGGCTTTTGCCGGAGGACGGCATCGCCATCGGGAACGGGGACGATCCCCGGGTGCGCCGCCAGATCGAAAAGCTTTCCTGCGGGAAGATCTTTTTCGGCCTGGGCGAGGGGAACGACTGGCGGCCGGAAAACCTGCGGGAGGACGAGCGGGGCTACGCTTCCTTCGACCTGACCTGCCGGGGAAAGAAGATCGCGTCCGTCCGGATGGGTGTTCCGGGGATGTTCAACGTCATGAACGGGCTGGCGGCGCTGGCGGCGGCGGACGCCCTGGGCCTGCCGGCGGAAAAGGCGGCGGAGAGCCTGGAGCGGTTTATCGGGGCCCATCGCCGCTTCGAAAAGACCGACGAGATCGACGGGGTGGAGATTTTCCACGATTACGGCCACAACCCGGCGGAGATGCGAAACGCCCTGTCCATCGCCCGGAAGCGCTGCCGGGGAAAGCTTTGGGCCGTCATGCAGCCCCATACCTTCAGCCGGGTGCGGAGCCTGTTTACGGATTATCTGACCTGCACGGAGGAAGCGGATTATACCCTGGTCACCGATATCTGCGCCGCGCGGGAGAAGGATCCCGGGGATCTCAACAGCGGGATGCTGGTGGAGGGCATGAAGGCCCACGGGATCGACGCGGTCTGGACCCCCAGCTTTGACGACACGGAGGCGTATCTGCGGGCCAGGTGGCGGCCGGGGGATCTGGTGCTGACCATGGGATGCGGGGACGTCAATCTGCTCAACGCCCAGATCCACAGGCATGAGGAAGAAAAACGAGCCGTGGCGGCGAAAAAGTAAAACCGGGGAACGCCCGGCGGCCCCGGCGATGGCTGCGGGACGCCCTCGATTCGGCTGACACCTGGATTCACAGGCACGAGGAAGAGCGGGCGCCGGGGCGGTTCAAAAACATTCGGAAGGGTTCTGATACGGATGGGAAGGCCGAGAAACCGGCGGATCATTGATCCGGAGGCGATCCGGAGCAACATGGCGGCGCTGCGGGAGGCGGTTCCGAAAAGCGCGAAGATGATGGCCGTTGTGAAGGCGGACGGATACGGCCACGGGGGCGTGACCGCGGCGGAGGCGGCCCTCCGGGGCGGAGCGGACGCGCTGGCGGTGGCCTCGGTGGGCGAGGGAGCGGAGCTGCGCCGGGCGGGCGTAAAAGCGCCGATCCTGGTTCTGGGCGCGGCGAGCGCCTGGGACGCGGAGGAAGGCGTTCGGGCCGGCCTGATCCAGACGGTCTGCTCGCCGGAGATGGTTCGCCTCTGCGGCCGGGCGGCGCGGAAGGCCGGGCTGGCGGCCGAAGTCCATCTGAAGATCGATACCGGGATGGGGCGCATCGGCGTCCGCACCCCGAGGGAGCGGGACGCGGTGCTGGCGGAAATCGCCCGATGGCCGGAGGTTCGGCTGACCGGCGCCTTTACCCATTTCAGCGACGCCGACGGGGACGAGGCGGGCGCGCGGTATACGCGGGAGCAGTTTGAGCGCTTCCTCCGGATGACGGAGGGGCTGGGGGTGACCCGCCACTGCGCCAATTCCGCGGCGTCCATCCGTTTTCCGGAAATGGCGCTGGAGATGGTTCGGGAAGGGATCAGCCTCTACGGCTACCCGCCGGTGGAAACCGGGTTGGCGCTGAAACCCTGCATGCGGTGGGAGGCGAAGATCGCCTATGTCAAGGAAGTGCCGGCGGGGGCGGATCTGTCCTACGGACGTACCTTCCGGACGGCGGAGCCGACCCGGATCGCCACGGTGACCTGCGGCTACGGGGACGGATATCACCGGGCCGCCAGCGGAAAGGCGGAGGTGCTGATCCGGGGAAGGCGGGCAAGGATCCTGGGCCGGATCTGCATGGATCAGATGCTGGCGGACGTAAGCGCCATCCCGGAGGCGGCGGAGGAGGATCCGGTAATCCTGCTGGGCCGGGACGGGGACGAGGAGATCACCGCCGAGGATATCGCCCGGTGGAGCGGAACGATCAGCTACGAGGTGCTGCTGAGCGCGGGAAGCCGGGTCGAGCGCGTGATCCGGGAGAAGGCGGAATCATAACCGGGAAGAAGCCGGAAACGCCGCGGCGGGGAGAGGCCGCGCCGCCGTCCCGGAATGGGGAACGCCGGGAAAGAAGACGCATCATAAAAGGAAGCGGGGAACGACATGACAAGCAGGAGCAAGAAACCGGTTCAGCCGGTTACCAAGCCCTATCTGACGGGAGCGCCGACGGAGGAGCGGACGTGGAAGAGCGCGCTGGGCTTTTTCGGCACGCTGGTGCTCTTTGGCATTTTTACCTTCCTGATCTGCTCGATGATGAACATGGACAGCGTGTTCCTTCGGATTCTGCTGAACGGGGCGGTGGAAGGGGCCCTCCTTTTCTTCCTGTTCTCCAACGCCGCCGGGAAGGGCGCCGAGGCCGTCGCCCGGGGTGAAATCCTCTGGCAGAAGCAGGAAAGGGGCAGCTTCATCGCCGACAGCGAGCGGCGCATGAGCTATCATCCGGCGAAAGGCTTCCTCGTGGGCCTGCTGGGCTCCGTTCCGCTGCTGCTGTGCGCCATCGCGCTGGCGATCATCGCGAAAAGGCAGGAGACGGGCATCGGGGCGCTGCCCTCCTGGCTGAGCAGCTATCAGGGGCGCAGCGAGATCGGGGACGCGCTGGTGGCCTATACGAGCCAGACCGGCGCCACGGCGGAGGATATTCTCCGGCTGATCGTCCGGATCTCGACCATGCCCTTCGTTTCCATGGTAGGCGCCACGGACCGGGACGGGATGCTGCTGCTGGAAAGGCTGAGCCCGATTCTGGTTTTGCTGCCGGCGCTCGCCTACGGCCTCGGCTATACCCGGGGCCCGGCCCAGCGATCCAGAATTCTGACCGGCATCGCGGAAGGCGTCCGGAAACAGAAGCGGCGGGAAAAGAAGGAAAGAAAGGCCCGGCACTCTTCCAGGGGGCCGGAACAGCTGAACTGACATGCTGCGGATTATCGCGGGCAGCGCCCGGGGACGGCGCATCGAGGCGCCGGAAGGAAGGGATACCCGGCCCACGCTCGATCGGGTTCGGGAGAATATTTTCAACATGATTCAGAACCGGGTGCCCGGCGCCAGGGTGCTGGATCTGTTCGCCGGCAGCGGGGCGCTGAGCCTGGAAGCCCTGAGCCGGGGGGCGGCCTTCGCCGTCCTGGCGGACCGGGACCGGGAGGCCCTGCGGATCGAGGAAAAGAACATCGCCGCCCTGGGGTTTGAGGATCGGGCGCGGCGGATGGCCGGGGACTGGCGCCGGACGATTCAGACCCTGCGGGCGGAGGGAGAACGGTTTGACCTCATTTTTCTGGATCCGCCCTACGCGATGACGGATCTGCGGGAAATGACGGAGGAGCTAAGAGCGCTGCTGGCGGAGGACGGAATGATCGTTCTGGAGCGGCAGGCGAAGGCGTCCCCGGCGGTGGCGGAGGGATACGCCCTGATCCGGGAAAGAACATGGGGATATTGCGGGGTGAGCTTGTATCAATGGCAGGATGCGTGATTCCCGGATCCTTTGATCCGGTGACCAGGGGACATATGGATCTGATCCGCCGGGCGGCGAAGCTGTTCGACCGGGTCACGGTGGTGGTCATGGTCAATGTCCATAAGCAGGGCGTCTTTTCGCCGGAGGAGCGGATGCGCCTGCTGGCGGAATGCACGGCGGAGATGCCGGGGGTGCGCATTCGCCGATGGGACGGCCTGCTGGCGGAATACATGCGCCAGAACGGGGAAAGCATCGTCCTGCGGGGCGTCCGGGGCGCGGTTGAATTCGACGGGGAGAGCCTGGCGGCCGCGGCCAACCGGAAGCTGTATCCGGGCATGGAAACGCTGCTGATGCCCTCGGCGGACGAGCTTTCCTGCGTCTCTTCCTCGGCGGTCCGGGAAATCGCCGCCTTCGGGGGAGACATCCGGCCCTTCGTTCCGAAGGAGGTCGCGGAGGAAATCGCGGAGCGGCTGTCGAAATAAGAATACACTCTTCCAGGATGAAAAGCAGAATCGGGAAAGGGGAACGCATCCATATGGCATCATCGGATATCAACAGCGCGGATAACTGCGTAAAGGCCATCCGGATCATGAAGCAGGAAATGGCCAACGCCAGGAAAACCCTGATGAGCGCGGAAAACTGCGTCGTCAACCGCGGCATCATGGAGAGCCATCTGAACTATCTGGAGGATAACCTGCCCGACACGGTGCGGAAGGCGGCGGAGATCGTCCGCGAGGAGCAGGCCATCCGGAAGGAAACCGACGAAAAGAAGGACGAGATCCTCAAAAACGCCCAGAACCAGGCGCAGCAGATGGTGGGCGAGGCCAAGACCAAGGCTCAGCAAATGATCGGCGACGCCCAGGAGCAGGCTCGCCAGCTCGCCGAGCGGGCCAATTACGAGGCCAACGCCCTGATGGACAAGGCCCAGCAGGAGGCGACCGCCTGCGTCGAGGCGGGAAGGGCGGAGGCGGCCCGCATGCTCGAGGACGCGGAGAAGAAGGCCCGCCAGATGGTCGAGGAGGAAAACATCGTCCGCCGGGCCCGGGTCGAAAGCGACGAGATCCGCGAAAAGACCCAGCAGGAGATGACCCAGCTTCGGAAAAACACGCTGGACTATGTCGACCGCCAGCTGATGGACGTGGACCGCAGCCTGAGCGAGATGCTCAACGGGATCCGGCTGGAGCGCAACGAGGTTCGGAACCGGAGGTAAAGGCTGCGCCGGGGCGGAAGACCGCCTGGAAAACATGGAGAAAGCCGGGCGCCGACGGCGAAAACGACCCCGCCGCGTGCCGGAAAGGATGGAGCAGGCCGTGCCAGGCCGCGGAATACGGTAAACAAAAAAACGGGCGCCCGGATGGGCGCCCGAACGTTTTTGGGCGGGGGATTATTTCCCGGTATTTTTCATCAGCAGCTTCAGGACGGAGGGGGGCAGCTTCATCAGGATGCCCAGGAAGACGCCCGTGGCATTCTGCTTGATTTCGCTGCCCAGGGCGTTCATGCCGGCCGTATCCAGGGCCGCGATTTCCACCGCGTCCGGAGAGGTGATATAGGCCTCGGCCAACTCGGTTTTCCGCTGAACCGTCAGGGAATAGAGATCGCCGACGCCCTCGACGGACATGGACAGGGTCTCCTGGCCCTCGGCGTGATCCCCCAGATCCTTCTGGGAAGAGGTGGCGGAGAGGAAAATGGGAACGGCCGGGGATTCCGCGTCATTCCGGGCGGTCATGGTACCGCTGATGGCGGCGTCAAAGGCGTCCTTCGCGATTGCCCAGGAGCCGGTGAAGTTCATTTCGATGGGCTGGAACGCGGTTCCCTGGGCGGGGGTGAGGTTGGAGGTAATCAGATAAACCAGGTTTCCGCCCTTCCCCTCATAGGTGACCTGAATATCGCCGTTGAGCGTCAGGGTGGATTCGACGGAAGTAACGGTTTCCGCCAGAACGGCGCGGAAGCCCTTGTCATCCCTGGTCGTGGTCAGGCTGTAGGTGAGGGTGAGCTCGTTCTCCCCGTTGACCAGCGCCGCGGAGGAAGTAATATACATATGGGAACCGGTGGCATCCGCGTAGATTTTGATGGCGCTGTCTTCCTTCATCATGCCGGGGAACATGGTCAGAAGCTCAGTCAGGCTTTCCTGGGTCATGGGCTTCTTTTCCCCTTTTATGGACACGGTGGCGTTGCCGTTGGCCGACATCTGCTGAATGAAGGGGATGCTCCAGATCAGCTTGGCCGCTTCCTCCATGAAGCGGATCATGTTCGCCTTTGTAACGGGAATGGTGATGACAATCGCGGCTTCGGGGAGCTCGGGGATGGGCTCGGTGACCTCTTCCATCGTGACGCCGGCGAGAATGCTCTGGAAGACTTCCACGAAGCCCTTCAGATCCAGGGCCCCAAACGTTGACTCCTTGAAGGCCGCGGGATCCTTGACCGCGTCCAGAAGGCCGAGCAGGGAGGCGGCCTGATCCTTCGGGAGGGTGCCGGCGTCCGCGGCGGACTGGATGATCAGGCGGACGACCGACTCCGTCTGGTCCGGGGTCATGGTCAGGATTTTTTCGCCCAGCAGGTTGGAGCAGAAATAGAGGCCCTTGCCGTCGCTGGCGAAGGAAAAGTTCAGGGCGCTGTCTCCATCAAGCAGCAGGGAGACCCCCGTCTGGCTCAGGTTATCGGAGCGCTGCTCGCTGACGCGGAAAACCAGCACCTTCAGCAGATCCGCAATGGCCGGGGCCTGATCCGCCGGGAGGGAGGAGAGCAGCACCTGGCCGGGGGTAAAGGAAAGATCGGTAATCACGGCCTGCCCCTGCTCCCGGTAGGGCTGAAAGAAATCCGGAAACTGGAGGGCGGGCGGGGTCGAGCGAAGATTCACAGACGCCTCTTCCGCCTGGGAAAAGAGGGGCAGCGCCAGCATGATCAGCGCCAGCGCGAGGGAAAGCAGTTTTTTCATGCGTATATCCTCCTTCGTGAATGTTAAAGTAAAACCAATCCATCTGTTTGATTCGACAGAGGGAATCCTGTTTCCTGCACAGAGCGGGAATCAAACCAGTTCGGCCAGATCCAGGATCAGCCTTTCACTCCGGTCCCACCCCAGGCAGGGATCGGTAATGGATTTGCCGTAGACCCCTTCCGTGGGCTTCTGGCACCCGTCCTCCAGATAGCTTTCGATCATCAGACCCTTCACCAGGCTCCGGATATCGGCGCTGAGCTTCATGGAATGGAGGATTTCCCGGGCAATGCGGGGCTGCTGGTCGAAAAGCTTGCCGGAATTGGCGTGGTTGCAGTCCACGATGACCGCCGGGTTTTGCAGGCCGCTTTTGCCATACAGCTCGAAGAGCAGCCGCAGATCCTCATAATGATAGTTGGGCAGGTTCTGCCCGTGCTTGTTGGCGTATCCCCGGAGGATCGCGTGGGCCAGGGGATTGCCCGCGCTGCGGACCTCCCACCCGGAGAAAACGAAGGTATGCCCGTTCTGGGCGGCGTGGATGGCGTTCATCATGACCGACAGATCCCCGCCGGTCGGGTTCTTCATGCCCACGGGGATGTCCAGGCCGCTGGCGGTCAGCCGGTGCATCTGGTTTTCCACCGATCGGGCCCCCACCGCCACATAGCTCAGGCAGTCCGACAGGTAGCGGTAGTTTTCCGGATAGAGCATTTCGTCGGCGCTGGAAAAACCCGTCTGCTCCAGCACGTCGATATGCAGCTTCCGGATGGCCAGCAGCCCCCGGAGCAGATCCGAGGGATGGGTGGGATCCGGCTGATGCAGCATGCCCTTGTATCCGTCGCCGGTCGTCCGGGGCTTATTGGTATAAATCCGGGGGATCAGGATGATTCTGTCCGCGACTTTTTCCTGCACCCGGCGCAGCCGCCCGACGTATTCCAGCACCGCGTCCTCCCGGTCGGCCGAGCAGGGCCCGATGATCAGCAGCAGCCGGGAATCCCTTCCCTCGAAAACGGCCCGGAGGGCGTCGTCGTTTTTCCGCTTGTTTTCCCGCATCCGCGCGGTGACCGGATACATTTCCCGCACCGTGGCCGCGGAGGGCATTTCCTTTTGAAAAATCATGTTCATCTTATTCACCAGACGCCGACCAGCTTCAGCCGTGCGCAGACGGCCCCCAGCTCCCGCAGGAGCATTTCCCCGTTTTCGCTGTTGATATTCCCTTCCGCCTCGACATAGAAGTAATAATTCCACTGCAGGCCCTTCATGGGACGGCTGCGGAGGGTCTTCATGTTATAGCCGTGGGCGCCGATGATGTTCAGGGTCTGGGCCAGGGCGCCGGCCCGGTTCTGGACCGTAAACATCAGGATGAACCCCGCGTCCTCCCGAAGACCGCGGTGTTCGGGCATATGGAGGCTGCGGGTCAGGGCGGCGAAGCGGGTCGTATTTCCGGCCTCGTCGTTGATCCCGCCCTCCAGCAGCCGCAGGCCGTAGAGATCCGCGGCCTCCTCCGAGGCGATGGCGGCGAGGGAGGGATCGTTCATCTCCCGCACCCGCTTAGCCGCCTCGGCGGTGTTTCCGGTTTCGACCGTTTCCCATCCCCGGCTCCGCAGATAGCCGGCGCACTGGCGCAGGGCCTGGGGATGGCTGAAAACCTTCCGGATGCCGCCCAGGGACGCCCCGGGGCAGGCCAGCAGCCCGTGGCGCACCGGAAGATCGATCAGCCGGTTGATATACAGGCTGCCGGCGAAGAGCAGATCCATGACCTCGGGCACTTCCCCCGCCGTAGAGTTGCCCAGGGGGAGCACGGCGCAGTCGCATTCCCCCTCCTCCGCCGCGGCGTAGGTCCGGGCGAAATCCGAAAAGCCGGTAAACCGGCCCTCGGGATACAGCTTCCGCGCCGCGATATGGGCGTAGGCGCCCGGGACGCCGCAGAACGCCACGCTGCGCCCGGAAATCAGGGAGGCCTGATACGCCCGGGAAACCGCCATGGTGTTTTTCAGAAATTCCGAATAGTATTCCTCGATCACGGGATCGGAGATCCGCTTCCGGCCCAGGGCGAGCACCGCTTCCTCCCGGGCGGGATCCAGCACCGGGAGACCGTTTTCCTTTTTATAGGCGGCGACGGCGGCAACCGCCTTCATTCTTTCCTCAAAAAGCGCCGCCATCTCCCCGTCGACGCGGGAGATGATCTCCCGGGCTTCTTCCAGTCCGTTCATCCGGAGCGCCCCCTTTTCTTTGCTTCCGGGATTGGCCCCGCCGCTTCCGGCCAGGGAAAGGCTTCGCGGAGGCGCCTGCCTTCCCCGCGGGTCTGACAGACAGAAACACCCCCCGCCAATCACGAGCGCCGGCGGCTGTACAAATCCCGGGTTATTATGCAAGAAGGCCCGCGCGGTTGTCAAGAACGCGCCGGGGGCGGAAGAGCACGAAAAACAATCGAAATACAATTCCCCGCTTGACAGGAATGGGGGAAGAGAGGTATGATTCCCGTAACAACCAGCGAGGGAGAGAAGTAGCCGTCGATCTGGCGATCCACAGGGAGCCGCGGAAAGTGGAACCGCGGCGGTCGGCAGGATGGTGAATGGACTCCTGAGGGCACCGGCGAAAGGGAACGAGTAGTCGGCGACGGGATCTGCGCCCGTTATCAAGGCAGCGCGTATGTCGGTACGCGGAAAACGAGTCCATCCCCCAGGGGGTGGAGAAGTTGAGTGGCACAGCGAGAGATTCGCCTCAACCGGATTTGTTTCCGGTTGGGGCTTTTTCATTCGCGGCCATGGGATTCCGACAATCATTCGCCCGGATCGCCCTCCCCGGATGGGAAAGGATCCGCCCGAAGGGGAAGAATACGGGCCAAACAGATTTGAAAGGAGATTCCCACGATGAAAAAGATGATTGCTGTTCTGATCGCCCTGATGATGGCTCTGACGGCCCTGACCGCCGTTTCCTTCGCCGAGGAAGGCAAAAAGACGTTTAAGATCGGTATCTGCAACTTTGTCGACGACGCCAGCCTGAACCAGATTGTGGACAACGTGAAGGCCCAGCTGAAGGCGAGGGGCGAGGCGGACGGCGTCGAATTCGTGATCGTCGAGAACAACTGCAACGCGGACTTCAACGTGCTGGATCAGATTATCGCCGATTTCATCGCCCAGGATGTGGACCTGATGATCGGCATCGCCACCCCCGTGGCCGTGACCATGCAGGCCGCCACGGCGGAAAACGGTATCCCGGTGGTTTTCGCCGCGGTCAGCGATCCCGTGGGCAGCGGCCTGGCCGCCACCATGGAAGCCCCCGGCGCCAACCTGACCGGTACCTCCGATTTCCTGGACACCAACGCGATGATGAACCTGATCTTCGCCATGAAGCCGGAGGCGAAGACCGTGGGCCTGCTGTATAACATCAGCGAGGACTCCTCCAAAAAGCCCATCGCCGACGCGAAGGCGTTCCTGGAGGCGAAGGGCGTGGCCTATAAGGAATATACCGGCGTCAATGTGACCGAGATTATCCAGGCGGCCCAGTCCGCCGCCGCCGACGGGGTGGACGCGGTCTTTACCCCCTCGGACAACACCGTGATGACCGCGGAGCTGAGCATCTACGAAATCTTCCGGGACGCGAAGATTCCCCATTTCGCCGGCGCGGATTCCTTCGCCCTCAACGGCGCCTTCCTGGGCTACGGGGTCGACTACGCCAACCTGGGCAAGGAAACGGGCAACATGGCCGCCGATATCCTCGAGGGCGGAAAGAACCCCGGGGAGGTGCCGGTCATGACCTTTGACAACGGAACCGCCACCGTCAACACCGAGGTGCTCTCCGCCCTGGGCATGACCTATGAGGAGGCGGAGACCCTCTTCGGCCCCTACTGCACGAAGGTTCAGCCTATCGACACCGCGGAGGAATTCCAGTAATATGGCGATTCACCAGATCCTGCCCCTGATCCAGAACAGCGCGGAGCTGGGGCTGATCAGCGCCCTGACGGTGCTGGCCCTGTTCCTGAGCTATTCCATGCTGAACGTCTGCGATCTGAGCACAGACGGATGCTTTACCCTGGGCGCCGCGGTCGGCGCCGTGGTGGCCCTTTCCGGGCATCCCTGGCTGAGCATCCCCGCCGCCATGGCGGCGGGGATGCTCAGCGGGCTGGTAACCGCCATCCTGCAGACCCGCATGGGCATCAACAGCCTGCTGGCGGGAATCATCGTCAACACGGGGCTGTATTCTCTGAACATCGCCGTGATGGGGGGCAGCAGCCAGCTGAACCTGAACAGAACCGAAACCGTTTTTACCCTGGCGAAGGGCTGGATGGGAAACGGCTTCGCCGCGCCGGTGTACCGGATGCTGGTGGCCCTGGCGGCGGTGATTCTGGTCATCATTTTTCTGAGTTTCTTCCTGCGGACGAAACTGGGCCTGGCCATCCGCGCCACGGGGGACAACCCGGCGATGGTACAGAGCTCCTCCATCAACCCGGCG
Source organism: uncultured Clostridia bacterium (assembly GCA_946613955.1). Next base: position 5,927 of record CAMOGC010000014.1, on the reverse strand, counting down.
TTCACCACGACCGTGGGGCTTTGCGTCTCCAATGCCTTTACCGGGCTGAGCGGGTGCCTGCTGGGCCAGTATATGAAATCCGTCAACATCGACATCGGCGGGGGCATGGTGACCGTCGCCCTGGCCAGCCTGCTGATCGGCGGCGTGCTGTTCGGGAAGCGGAAGCCCATCCCCCTTCGCGCGGTCGGCGCCGTGATCGGCGCGATCCTGTTCCGGCTGATTTACGCCCTCGCCCTTCGGATGAACATGCCGGCCTTTATGCTCAAGGCCGTGTCCGCCATCATTATCGTCATCGCCCTGGCCGGCCCTTATCTGAAAAAACAGGCCGAGGAAAGAATGCGGAGATGGAAAAACAGCCGGGAGGGGGTGTGAAAAAATGCTGGAGATGCGCCATGTAACCAAAACCTTCCATGCCGGCACCCCGGATGAGCGGACGGCGCTGAAGGACGTGAGCCTGAAGGCGGAAACCGGGGAGTTTATCACCATTATCGGCGCCAACGGGGCCGGAAAATCCACCCTCTTCAACGCCATCAGCGGCAGCTTTCTGATCGACCGGGGAACCATTTTGCTGGACGGGAAAAACATCACCTGGACGCCCGCCCATCACCGGAGCCGGGTGATCGGCCAGCTGTTTCAGGATCCCATGAAGGGCAGCGCGCCCGGCATGTCGATCGCGGAAAACCTGACGCTCGCCTCCGGGCGGGGCGGATGGTTCAGCACCGTGTCCCGGAAGGACCGGAGGGACTTCCGGGAGAGGCTCAGCATGCTGGGCATGGGGCTGGAGGATCGGCTGGATCAGCCGGTCGGGCTGCTTTCCGGCGGCCAGCGCCAGGCTCTGACCCTCCTGATGGCCACCTTCAGCAAGCCCCATCTGCTGCTTCTGGACGAGCATACGGCGGCGCTGGATCCGGGCACGGCGGAAAAGGTGCTGGAATTGACAACCCGGATTGTGGCGGAGGACGGGCTGACCTGCCTGATGGTGACCCACAACATGGAAAGCGCCCTGCGGCTGGGAAACCGGACGCTGATGATGCACCAGGGGGAGATCATTCTCGATGTCAGCGGCGGGGAGCGGGACGGGCTGACGGTGGCGGATCTGATGGAGCGGTTCCGCCGGATCAGCGGCGGCAGCCTGAATACCGACCGGATGATGCTGACCTGAAGAAGCGGGGAACAGGCATCCCGCTGTGGAAGGGAAGCGGACCGGCCGGAAGGAAGGCGGAACGCAAGGAAGGGCTTCCCGCCGAACGGGAAAGGGAATCGACCAGACCCGGAAGGACGGCGGAACGGAAAAAGCGGCGTTTCGCTGACGCGAAAGGATCGCCGAGGGATGAGAATCGGCTGTCCCACGGAAAGGAAGAACCATTGGAAAACTATACGGTAAAGCCGGAGGAGGCGGGACGGCGGCTGCGGGAAATCCTGCGGGGCCCGATGTCCATCAGCTATTCCGCCATGAAAAGCGCCAAATGGAACGGCCGGATCCTTTTGAACGGGGAGCCGGCCTTTGTCGATGTCCGGGTAAAGGACGGGGACCGGGTGGAGGCTGTTTTCCCGGAGAAGCGGCCGGCTTATCAGACCGTGCCCTTTTATCTGGCGCTGAAAATTCCCTATGAGGACGATGCCCTCCTGATCGTCGACAAGCCCGCGCCCCTGGCCAGCCAGAGCAGCGCCGGCCATCCGGAGGATTCCCTGGAAAACGCGGTGTTTGCCCATCTGGGCTGCGAGGAAAACTTTATTTACCGGCCGGTCAACCGCCTGGACAGGGGAACCAGCGGCCTGATGGTGATCGCGAAAACGCCCCACGCCCAGGATCTTCTGCAGCGCCAGCTGCATACGCCCGATTTCCGCCGGGAGTATCTCGCCCTGACAGAGGGAGTGCCGGATCCGCCGGAGGGGACGATCGACGCGCCCATCGCCAAGGAAAACGCCGCCTCGGTTCGCCGGGAGGTTCGCCCGGACGGGAAGCCGGCCCGGACGGATTACCGGGTGATCCGGGCGGAGGGCGGCCGGGCGCTGGTACGGCTGCGGCTGGAAACCGGCCGGACCCATCAGATTCGGGTGCATCTGCGCTCCATCGGATGCCCGGTCTGCGGCGACTTCCTGTACGGCCGGGAGCTGCCGGAGGAGTTTCCCGGCCGGTTCGCCCTGCACAGCGCCTTCCTGTCCCTGCGTCATCCGCTGACCGGGGAGAGGCTGCGCTTCGAAAGCCTGCCGGACTGGGTGCCCCGGGAATGGCTGCCTGCTTTTTCCCTGCATTTTCGTTGACTTTCCGAAAGATGAGAGTATGATTACCTGTATACACCTTCATAGGATCGAGAGGGCGAGGAAAGATGACGATTGTACACCTGTTGGAGCGGAACGCCCGGGAATGGCCGGACGATTCCGCGCTGATTGAAATCAACCCGGATCAGCCGGAAACCCGAAGGGTGACCTGGCATGATTTCGAATTGGTGGAGCCGACGACCAGGGCCCGGCATTACCGGCGGGAGATTACCTGGGCGGTCTTCAACGAGAAGGCCAACCGGATTGCCAACATGCTGAAGAGCCACGGGATCGGCCCCGGAAGCAAGGTGGCCATCCTGCTGATGAACTGCATCGACTGGCTGCCGATCTATTTCGGCATTCTGAAAACCGGGGCGGTGGCGGTTCCCATGAACTTCCGCTACGCGGCGGGGGAGATTGAGTACTGCCTGAACCTTTCGGACAGCAATATGCTGATCTTCGGGCCCGAGTTTATCGGCCGGGTGGAGGAAATCGCGGAGCGGATTCCCCAGGTGTCCCTGGTTTATACCGGCGCCGGCTGCCCCTCCTTCGCGGACGATCTGAGCGAGCTGGTCAGCGAAAGCAGCTCCGTCTTCCCCGAATGCACCCTGCAGGAGGACGACGACGCGGCCATCTATTTCTCCTCCGGAACGACGGGGTTCCCCAAGGCGATTCTGCATAAGCACCGGAGCCTCATCCATTCCGCCCGGGTCGAGCAGGCGCATCACGGCCAGACGAAGGACGACTGCTTCCTCTGCATTCCGCCGCTGTATCATACCGGCGCGAAGATGCACTGGTTCGGCAGCCTGATTTCCGGCGGACGCGCGGTCATCCTGAAGGGCACCCGCCCGGCGACGATTCTGGAGGCCGTGAGCCGGGAGGGCTGCACGATCGTTTGGCTGCTGGTGCCCTGGGCGCAGGATATCCTGACGGCGCTGGACAGCGGGGAGCTGAAGCTTTCGGATTATCATCTGGATCAGTGGCGGCTGATGCACATCGGCGCCCAGCCGGTGCCCCAGAGCCTGATTCGCCGCTGGCTCCAGTATTTCCCCCATCATCAGTATGACACCAATTACGGTCTGAGCGAATCCATCGGCCCCGGCGCGGTGCATCTGGGGGTGGAGAACGTCCGGAAGGTGGGCGCCATCGGGATTCCCGGATTCGGATGGGAGGTCAAAATCGTTGATTCCGCGATGCGGGAGGTGCCGCAGGGCGAGGTGGGCGAACTGTGCCTGAAGGGCCCCGGCGTCATGGTCTGCTATTACAAAAATCCCCAGGCGACGGCGGACACCCTGAAGGACGGATGGCTGCTGACGGGGGACATGGCCCGGATGGATGAGGAGGGCTTCATCTACCTGGTGGACCGGAAGAAGGATGTGGTCATCTCCGGCGGCGAGAACCTCTATCCCGTCGAGATCGAAAACTTCATGGCGGGATTCAAGCCGATCAAGGACGTGGCGGTCATCGGGCTGCCGGATCCGCGGCTGGGAGAGATCGCCGCGGCCATCGTGGAGCTGGTGCCCGGGGTGGACTGCACGGAGGAGGACATCAACGAGTTCTGCCTGGGCATGCCCCGCTACAAGCGGCCGCGGAAGATCATCCTGGCCCCCGTTCCCCGCAACGCCACCGGCAAGATCGAAAAGCCGAAGCTGCGGAAGATGTACGGCGGCGAAGGCCTGGTGGACAGCCAGAACAGAAGCTGACGGGGAAAGCCCGAAAAAAATACGCCGGAGAGCGCCGCGCGGAACCCTCCGGCCTGAAAGCGAAGAGAGAGCATGAAAAAACTGTTGATTGGCAACGAAGCGGTGGCCTGGGGACTGTATAACGGCGGCATCAACGTCGTCAGCAGCTATCCCGGCACCCCATCCACGGAAATTACCGAATTCCTGGCCCTGCACGACGATATCCACGCGGAATGGGCCCCCAACGAGAAGGTCGCCTGCGAGGTGGCCTTCGGCGCCAGTCTGGGCGGGGCCCGGGCCGTCTGCGCGATGAAGCACGTGGGGCTGAACGTGGCGGCGGATCCGCTGTTTACCCTGAGCTATACCGGCGTGACCGGCGGGCTGGTGATCTGCGTGGCGGACGATCCGGCCATGCATTCCTCCCAGAACGAGCAGGACTCCCGGCACTACGCCATCGCCGCGAAGGTGCCCATGCTGGAGCCCTCCGACAGCGCCGAGGCTTATGCCTTCGCGAAATCCGCCTTCGCGCTCAGCGAACGGTTCGATACGCCGGTGCTTTTGCGGATGTGCACCCGCATCGCCCACAGCCAGTGCGTCGTGGACGTGGGGGAAAGGGAGGCGGCGCCCCGGAAGGAATATGTCAAACAGCCCTCCAAGTATATCATGATGCCTGCCTACGCCAAGGCGAAGCATCCCCTCGTCGAGGAGCGGACGGAAAAGCTGCGGGCTTTTGCGGAGGACTGCCCGTATAATGTCGTGGAGGATCGGGGCAGCGACATCGGCATCATCACCTCCGGATGCAGCTATCTGTATGTCAAAGAAGTTTTCGGCGACGCCGTCAGCATCCTGAAGATCGGCATGCCCAACCCCCTGCCGGAAAAGATGATCCGCGATTTCGCCGCGAAGGTGAAAAAGCTTTACGTGATCGAGGAACTGGATCCGGTCATTGAAAACCATGTCCGGGCCCTGGGCCTGGACTGCGTCGGCAAGGAGCTGTTCAGCGCTGTCGGCGAATTCAGCCAGCAGACGATCCGGGAAGCCTTCCTGAAGGAGGGAATCGCGGTCGGGGCTGTTCCGGAAAAGCAGGGCAATCCGCCCGCGGTTCCCGGCCGGCCGCCGATGATGTGCGCCGGATGCCCCCATCGGGGAATGTTCTATGTGCTGTCGAAGAACCATATCACGGTGCTGGGGGATATCGGCTGCTATACCCTGGGGGCCGTCGCCCCGCTGAACGCGCTGGATTCCACCCTCTGCATGGGCGCCAGCGTCAGCGGCATTCACGGCTTTAACCTGGCCCGGGCCGGGGAATCGGAGAAAAAGACCGTCGCCGTCATCGGGGATTCGACGTTCATGCATTCCGGCATGACGGGGCTGGTCAACATCTCCTATAACGCCACCAACTCCACCGTGATCATCCTGGATAACTCCATAACCGGCATGACCGGCCATCAGCAGAACCCCACCACCGGATACAATATCAAGGGGGATCCCGCGGCGAAGGTGGATCTGGAGGCCCTCTGCCGCGCCATCGGCATCCGCCGGGTGCGGGTGGTGGATCCCTACAACCTGAAGGAATGCGAGCAGGCGGTGAAGGAAGAGCTGGCCGTCGAGGAACCCAGTGTCATCATCTCCCGCCGGCCCTGCGTGCTGCTGAAATACGTGAAGGCGAAGCCGGCCCTGAAGGTGGGGACGGAGCAGTGCCGCGGCTGCAGGCGCTGCATGGGCCTGGGCTGCCCGGCCATCAGCATGAAGGAAGGCAAGGCCCGCATCGACGCCACCCTGTGCGTTGGATGCGGCGTGTGCGAACAGCTGTGCGCCTTCGGCGCGATCGGAGGGACGGAAGCATGAAAACAACCAGCATTATGATCGTCGGTGTCGGCGGGCAGGGAAGCCTGCTGGCCAGCAAGCTGCTGGGCAACCTTCTGACCGACGAGGGATACGACGTCAAGGTCAGCGAGGTGCACGGCATGAGCCAGCGGGGCG
>CAMOGC010000013.1 GCA_946613955.1 uncultured Clostridia bacterium | reverse complement strand
AGGGGAGTCGCCCGGCAGCCCTTTCAGATGCTTGTTGATGATGAACGAATATGGTATATTCGGGTATGTTTGGCAGGAGTGATTTAGTTCTTAGCCTGACAGGACAGAAGAACCGTCCCCCTGTCTTGCCCCTTGTCTTGTTCTCCCTGTCTTGTTGCCTGCTCTGAAAGGATGTGCCGCTCCGGATGGGAAAGAAACCTTTTTCTCTTTTTCTGCTTCTTCTCCTCGCTTTCTGTTTCGCTTTCCAGGCGCTGGCGGATGGCGAAGTTCTTAGGATCGGGGACAAGGGCCCCGAAATTGTGGAAATGAAGAAAAGGCTGCAGGCGATGCGGTATATCCAGAAGGGCGGCCTGACCAAAGTCTTTACCGAGGACACGGCGCGGGCGCTTCGGGAGTTTCAGCGGATGAACGGCCTGCCGGAAACGGGCGAGCTGGACGCGGAAACCGCGGCGCTGCTTTATTCGGACGCGGCCCGGGCCCTGCCGCGCCCCACGCTGCCGCCGCTCAATGCCGAATCGCCCACGCCTCAGGTCGACTGGCCCGAAAGGACGGCGGAGGGCTTTCTTGCCGGGGAGGGAGAGTATTTCTATGAAAACGATCATGAGGGCTTCTGGTGTTATCTGAGCCCCCGCCTGTGGATTGAAATCACGAAAAAGACGGACGCTTCCATTCCCCTCGAGTGGTTTGAAACCGAGATCCGGACCCGGGACGGGGAAATGTTCCGCACCGTGGCAACCGATCCCGCCCACCCCGGGCGGAAATTCCGCTATCCTTACGCGATCGCCCGGGACGAGGGTTTCGTGCTGGGGTTTTCCGACGATTTCTACGCCACGCGGATGTCCCGCAAGGAAACCGTCGGGATCATCATCCGGAACGGGCAGGTGCTGAGCCAGAACACCAACCGAACCCGCGGCCATCATCTGCCGAATCTGGACATGATGGCCTTCTACCCGGACGGATCCCTGGCCGTATACGCGTGCAATGAGCTGACCGCCGAGGAGCTGGTCGGAAAGGGCGCCGTAGACGTCTTCAGCTTTGGGCCGATCCTGATCCGGGACGGCGAAATTGAGGAGATGATCTATACCTGGTTCAAGAGCCTGGAACCCCGGCAGGCGCTGGGCATGATCGCGCCGGGGCACTATTTCCTGCTGTCCGTTCAGGGAAGAACCAAAACCAGCAAGGGAACCACCCTGCAGCGGGTGGCGGAAATGATGAAGGCCAGGGGCGTCATTCAGGCCCTGAATCTCGACGGCGGGAACACCATGGCGCTGATTTTCCGGGGAAGAATGCTGAACAAGCTGGCGACCTACAAACGGAAATCCTTCGTCCGCACGGTCACCAGCCTGATCGGCATCGGTTCCACGGGAAACCAGGCGGACTGATGATGGAAAGCACGGGAAACGGCGGACCATCCCCGATCCCCCTCTTTGCGCTTCTGTCAGGATTCCGGAAATGGATCCGCGCGGGGTCGGCGACGATTTCCAAAAGGTGGGCAGGCTGCCCACCTTTTTTGTTTTGGGCTCTGTATAATGAAAGCAGGAACAACCGAAAAAACAGAAAAGGAGATCCTTCGCATGAAAAACAAAGCAACGGTCCGCCCTCTTTTCCGGAGATTCCTGGCCTTCCTGACGGCCGTCTGCCTGCTGCCCCTGGCGGGCGCCCTGGCGGATGATTTTCCGGGCTTCTGGTTCCTCGCCGATTTCGAAAAGGAATACGGGAATCATTTCGTTCCCTCCGATCCCCAGCCGGGAACCTATATCATCATCATCCGCAAGGAGGTCACTGACCCGGTGACCCGCAAGGACGCGACCCAGCGGCAGTATTCCTCCTCCTCCGGCATCGGGGTTTCGCCGGTTTATAACAGGCCCGCCAACAGTGACAACCTGGTCACCGCCGGAAAACGCGCCTTCCCCGGCATGACCCTGACGGACAATCCCAACCAGGCCGCCTTCATGCTGACCATGAGCTTCAAATACACCAAGGGCAATAACTTTTCCTATAAGCGGACGAACGGATCCCGGGTCAGCATTCCCCAGTATACCGGAACGCTGAACGCCACCGTCCGCAATCTGGTGACCGGGGAGGAAGCTTCCATGGCGCCGTCCTCCCGATACGCCACCTACGCCAACACCAGCGTTTCCCGCGCGAGCATCGAGGCCTGCATCAACGGCGCCATGTATGCCAGCGTCCCCTCCTTCGATATGACGGCCTTCGGCATGCCCAACAGCTTCTACGGATATCCGGAGCAGGAGACGGTCGTCTTCGGCCGCTATGAGCAGGATAACAACCCGGACAACGGGCCGGAGCCGATCGAGTGGATAATGCTCTCAAGCGAGGGGGACGAGGTACTCCTCATCAGCAAATACGTGCTGGAAAAGCATCCCTATCATGCCGAAAAGGCGGAGGTCACCTGGGAAACCGCGGATGCCCGCGCGTGGCTGAACGAGGATTTCCTGAAGGCCGCCTTTACAGAGGAGGAGCAGAGCGCCCTGGTGCCCTCCCATCTGCAGAATAATGGCCGAAAGGGCCGCGGCGAGGGCGGAAACGATACGACGGACCGCGTCTTCCTGCTGAGCGCGGACGAGACCAACGAGCTGTTCCGGAACAATCTGGAAAGAAGCTGCGCCCCGACGGAATACGCCATAGAGCAGGGGGTCTTCACGAGCAACGACAACTGCAAGTGGTGGCTGCGCACCCCCGGCAACGACAACAAGTGGGCCATGACCATCGAAGCCGATGGGTCCCTGGACAGCATCGGCGACATCCTGCCCGGCCGCCGCAACGGTCTCCGGCCCGCCGTGCGGGTCAGCCGGCAGCAGCTGGAAGCGCTTGGCCTTCTCCGTTGAATTTCCCCGTTCTGCCTCCCCCGGGACATTGCATGTCAATGCTCCCGGGGTTTTCATTATCTGCGTTTTCAGCTTGTTCTTGTGAAAATGGGATATTTATGGCACAATAAGGCCGGCGTGATAGAGAGGGGGGCGGCGGAAAATGAGCGGAAAACCCCTGTCTTCCCATATCTTAAAGGAGGAATAAAGGATGAACTACGCGGAGGAATCCCTGCGGCTGCATGGTGAGTGGAAAGGAAAAATTGAGGTCATTTCCCGGGTTCCCGTGAAAAGCAGGGAGGATCTCTCCCTGGCTTATACGCCGGGCGTCGCGCAGCCCTGCCTGGAAATCCAGAAGGACTACGACAAATCCTTTACGCTGACCCGGCGGAGCAATCTGGTCGCCGTGATCACGGACGGAACCGCCGTGCTCGGCCTGGGCGACATCGGGCCGGAGGCCGGAATGCCGGTCATGGAAGGAAAGTGCGCGCTGTTCAAGGCCTTCGGCGACGTCGACGCCTTTCCGATCTGCGTCCGCAGCAAGGATGTGGACGAAATCGTCCGTACGATCTATCTGATTTCCGGCAGCTTCGGCGGCATCAATCTGGAGGATATCGCGGCGCCGCGCTGCTTCGAGATTGAGCGGAGGCTGAAGGAAATCTGCGATATTCCGATCTTCCACGACGATCAGCACGGAACGGCCATCGTGGTCGGGGCGGCGCTGATCAACGCGCTGCGCGTGGTCAGCAAAAAGATCGAAGACGTCAGGATCGTGATCAACGGCGCGGGCAGCGCGGGAATCGCGATCGGCCGGCATCTGATGGATCTGGGGGTCCGGCATCTGAAGATGGTGGACCGCAACGGCATCCTGTGCGAAGGCGTTGAAATGAACCCGGCGCAGGCGGAGATGGCGGCCCTGACCAATCCCGAGAAGTTCTCCGGGAAGCTGGCGGACGCCATGAAGGGCGCGGACGCCTTTATCGGCGTCAGCGCGCCCCACATCGTCAGCCGGGAGATGGTGGCTTCCATGGCGCCCGGCGCCATCGTCTTCCCCATGGCCAATCCGGTTCCCGAAATCGAGCCGGAGGAGGCGCTGGCCGCCGGCGCGGCGATTGTGGGAACCGGCCGGAGCGATCACCCCAACCAGATCAACAATGTGCTGGTCTTCCCGGGGCTGTTCCGCGGCGCGCTGGACGTGCGGGCCAGGGACATCAATCAGGCCATGAAGCTCGCCGCGTCCCACGCGCTGGCGGATCTGGTGGCCCCGGAGGAGCTGAACAATCAGTATATTCTGCCCGCGGCCTTCGATCCGAGGGTGGGCCCGGCGGTGGCCCAAGCGGTGGCGCAGGCCGCCCGGGACAGCGGCGTCGCGCGAATCTGATGTCAGAAAAGGACGCTCATGGCCTGCATGACCGTATCCACCCCCAGGAGGCGGACGCCTTCCGGGGGTTCTTTCATGCGGCGGACGTTTTCCCGGGGAACGACGACCGTGGTAAAGCCCAGGCGGGCGCATTCGGAGACGCGGCGCTCGCACTGGGGAACGGCGCGGATTTCCCCCGCCAGGCCAACCTCGCCCATCACGGCGACCTCCGCCCCCACGGCCTGATCCTTCAGGGAGGAAACCACCGCGGCGCACAGGGCCAGATCCGCCGCCGGCTCGCTGAGCTCCAGGCCGCCGGCCACGTTGATATAGACATCCTGATTATAGGTTTTCTGGCCGGCCCGCTTTTCCAGCACCGCCAGCAGCATCGCGATCCGCCCGGGATCGGCGCCGTTGACGGTCCGGCGGGGGGAATTGAGATAGCTCTGGCTGGTCAGCGCCTGCACGTCGCACAGCAGCGGCCGGCTGCCCTCCAGGCCGCAGAAGACCGTGCTGCCGCTGGCGCCCTTGGCCCGGCGGCTGAGCAGCTCCTCGCTCGGGTTGGAGACGACCTGCATCCCGGTTCCCGTCATGCGGAAGACGCCCAGCTCGTTGACCGAGCCGAAGCGGTTTTTCACCGCCCGCAGCAGCCGGTAATCCTGCTGGCGGTCGCCCTCAAAATACAGCACCACGTCCACCATGTGCTCCAGCATCCGGGGGCCGGCGATGGCACCGTCCTTGGTCACATGGCCGACGACGAACATCGCCGTTCCCGTTTCCTTGCACAGGCGCATGAGCAGGCTCGTGCCCTCCCGGATCTGGGAAACGGAGCCGGGGGCCGAGGCCATTTCCGGCCGGTACATCGTCTGGATCGAGTCCACCACCGCGACCTCGGGCTGCAGCTCCCGGATCCGGGTTTCCACCGCGTCCAGGGCGTTTTCCGCCAGGACATAGAGCCCGGGGGTGTCGATGCCCAGGCGGCGGGCCCGCAGCTTCAGCTGCTTCGCGCTCTCCTCGCCGCTGACATAGAGGATGCGCTTCCCGGCCCCGGCCAGGTTGGCGCAGACCTGCAGAAGCAGCGTGCTTTTTCCGATGCCCGGGTCGCCGCCGATCAGCATCAGCCCGCCCTCGACGATGCCCCCGCCCAGCACCCGGTCCAGCTCAGAAATCCCCGTGGGCGTCCGCAGGGTCGTATCCTCCGGGATGTCTTTCAGGAGCAGGGGCGCCGCGCCGGTGCCCGGCCGCTGGTTGGCGGCGATTTTGGCGGCGGGCGCCTTCTCCGGCAGGGCGGAGACCGATTCCTCCAGGGTGTTCCAGGCGCCGCAGGCCGGGCAGCGGCCCACCCAGCGGGGCGTTTCATAGCCGCAGGCGGTACAGGCGTAGACCGATTTCATCTTGGCCATATGGGTTTTCTCCTTCCGGCATCCTTCCGTCATGTTTTCTTCATTCATCCTCTGGCCGCTTCACCGGCCCGGCCGCGCCGGCGAAGGGCTGACCGTTATCCTGCGTCGGCCGCTGTTTCAAAAAGGGAGAGGGGCAAATACCCTCTCCCTTTTGGGATTCCATTGATTCCATTACTTGTGGCCGTTGGGGGCATGCTCCCAGGCATACTGGATGGCCTCGGTATGAAGGCTGTCCACCTTCTTGCTGCCGTGGGTCCAGCTGTTGGTAAAGTGCATGCAGATCTGGCCGGTCATGTTGTTGTCCTTGATGGTGTCTCCCTCGTCGTTATGCGGGACGCCGTACAGGGAGCAGGCGAAGGTCCGGTTGCCGATGGTGATGAGGCAGGGCCGCCGCTGATACAGGTTCTTGGCCTTGATCTCCGCCGCGGTCGTCACGCCGTAGATCTTGCAGATCCGGGCCGTATCCGCCGCGGTCGCGGGCTCGATGTCGGCATGGTATCCGCCGGACCAGCGGTGCGCCATCCAGACGATGCCGGTCTTCACGTCGTAAACCTTGTAGTCGGTTCCCTTCTTCCACATTTCGTTGATGCCGCCGGTCCACCAGTCGATCTTTTCGGCGGGATAGAGGGTCATGGTCAGGGAGCCGGTATTCGTGCCGACCGGCACAGTGCCGTACAGCTTGTGCTGGGTGGCGGGGCCGGCGATGCCGTCCACGCTCAGCTTGTTGTTCCGCTGGAACTGCTTCACGACGTTATACACGGCCGTGGTATAGGTATTGGTGACCGTGATGCTGTATCCCTTGTTTCTCAGGGCCGTGGTCAGTCTGGTCACGTCCGAGCCCTTGGTTCCCAGCCGCAGGGTCGAATAGGTCGCCTCCGGCAGGCCGCCGCCCTCTCCGGTAATGATGGCGCCGGTGGGGGCCGCCGTGGGCGCCGGCGTGGGCGTGGGGGAGCCGTCGGAATTCACGATGTTCACGAAGCTGCCGTGGAGGTAGCCATAGCCCAGGGTGCTGTGGAGCACGCGGTACCAGGTCACGCCGTTGACCATGGTGGTTCCGAAATAGGGCATGACCGTTCCCTTCGCCACCCGGCCGATCACCTTGGTATAGCCCGCCTTCGTCCGCAGGTTCACGTCCGTGGCGTTGGTTTTGACATAGCCCTGGGCGGTCGGATCGGGGGACGTGGAGGGATTCACCGTCACGGACTCTCCGCCGGGATCGACGGAAATCACGTCGCTGCGCAGATAGCCCCGGTTGTCGCCATACTGCACATAGTACCAGTTATAGCCGTTATAGGGGCTGGGGCCGGCCGTGTAGGGCATGGTCTTTCCCTTGGGAATCTGGAGGATGACCGTTCCGCCCATGGTGCTGCGGAGATTGCAGCCGCTCTTGATCGTGGTCACGGTGCCCTTCTGGATCACGGGGGTGGGGGTCGGGGTGACGCCGCCGGTGGGCGTCGGAGTCGATCCGCTCAGCTGGACGCAGTCGCTGCGCACATACCAGGTTTTGCCATAGCGGGCGACCGGATACCAGGTATAGCCGTCCTTCACGACGGGATCCCCGTCCAGGGGCAGGATGGAGCCGTAGCCCACCCAGTCGTTGTCCCGGTCGAAGGCGCCGTTGGGAGAAACCCGCATATGGCAGGAGGATTTGATCAGAATGACGGAATTAGCCGCCCCGGTGGGGGTGGGGGTCGGGGTGACGCCGGAAGTCGAGGTCGGAGTGGGGGTGGGCGTCGAGCCGCCCTCCACCACATCGATAAAGGGGGACTGGATGTATCCGTTTCTCCCGTCATAGGAGACGCCGTACCAATAATCTTCGCCCCGGCCGGCGGGGATGCTGGTCAGGGTCACGAGGGTGCCCTTGTCCAGCTGCATCATGCTGTGATCCTTTTTCGAGGGGCCCTCGCGGAAATTGGTTCCGCCGGCGTTCACCCGGCCCACCGCGCCCACCACCGCGCTTCCGGAGCCGGTTGGCAGGGGAAGGGCGCCGCTGAGGCTGGAGGAATTGTTCGCCAGATACGAGGCGGTTTCATCGCTCGTCAGCGGGCGGAAATGATCCGCGTCAATATAGCCCCAGTAGGTCCTGGTGCTCGTCCGGGTGGCCACGTCCGCGTGGGAGGATTTCACCCGATACCAGTGGACGCCGCCGGCGTTGGTCTCCGAAAGGATTTCGCAGACGCGGCCCGGCTGCAGAAAAAACCAGTAGCTGGAGTTTTTGGACGCGTTTTCCCGCAGCCTGACCCTTCCATTAATAACGACGCCGTATTCCTCCGCCCTGGCCGCGTCATGGCCCCCGTCCCACAAAGGAATCAGGGACATCACCAGGCTCAGCGCCAGAAACAGCGCCAGCAAACGGCCGCGTCGAATCGTCATGGTGATCACCTCGATAACATAGCATTTCACAGACTCATTTTATTTCAAAAGTGTTACGATGTCAAGGACTATTTGTAAGAAATATTACATTTTCTTATCCCAGCAGCGCCAGCAGCTCGTCCTTCGACAGGGCGGAGATGCCCCGGGCGCCGCCGCTTAAGATTTCGTCCGCCAGATCCTGCTTCGACTGCTGCAGCTTCAGGATCTTTTCCTCCACGGAATCCTTGGCGATCAGCTTATAGACGCCGACGGTCCGGGTCTGGCCGATGCGGTGCGCCCGGTCGGTGGCCTGGTTCTGGGCCGCCATGTTCCACCAGGGATCGTAATGGATCACCGTATCCGCTCCGGTCAGATTCAGGCCGGTTCCTCCCGCCTTCAGGGAGATCAGGAACACCGGCACGCTGCCCTCGTTAAAGCGGCGCACCAGATCCATCCGGTCCTGCTTGGAGGTTTCGCCGGTAATGGTATACCAGTCGATGCCGGCCTCGTCCAGATCCTGCTGCAGGAGGCGGAGCATGGAGGTAAACTGGCTGAAGACCAGAATCCGATGGCCGCCGTCCATGGCGCTCTGGATCAGCTCCAGGCAGGCCTCCCGCTTGGCGGAGGCCGCGTGATAATCCTCAAAGAGCAGGGACGGATCGCAGCAGATCTGGCGGATCCGGGTCAGCTCCGCCAGGATTTCGATCTTGCTGCGGTTCACGTCCTCGTCGCTGCGCTTTTCCAGGAAGTCCCGGATCCGGACCACCTGGGCATCGTAGAGCCGCTTCTGTTCCCCCTCGAAGCGGACGTAGCGGACCTCCTCCAGCTTGTCGGGCAGATCCTTGAGCACGTCCCCCTTCAGCCGGCGCAGCACGAAGGGGCTGACCATGCGCTTGAGCTGCCGGCCGGCCTCCTCATCCTGGTTTTTCACGATCGGCGTTTCCAGCTTCTGGCGGAAGGTTTCATAGGGATAGAGGAAGCCGGGCATCAGGAAATCGAAGATGCTCCAGAGCTCGCTGAGCCGGTTTTCGATGGGGGTGCCCGTCAGGGCGAAGCGATGCAGGGCCTGCACCAGCCGCACGGACTTGGCGGCGGCGGTGGAATGGGTTTTGACAAACTGGGCCTCATCGAGCACCTGATACAGGAAGCTTTTTCCCTCATAGAGCAGGATGTCCCGCTTCAGCAGGTCATAGGAGGTGACCAGCACATCATACGCCCGGTAGTTTTCCAGCATCATCGTGCGCTCGCTCTTTCCCCCGCCGAGGGCGGCGGCCCTGAGCGCCGGGGCGAAGCGGGCCATCTCCTCCACCCAGTTATAGACCAGGGAGGCCGGGCAGACGATGAGGGAGGTTCCCTCCGTTCCCGCCTCCTTTTCCGCGAGGAAGACCGCGATCATCTGGACGGTTTTGCCCAGGCCCATATCGTCGGCCAGGATGCCGCCGAAGCCATAGGTCGCCAGGGTCCGCAGCCACTTATAACCGTGCACCTGGTATTCGCGCAGGGTTCCGGTCAGGCCGGCCGGCGGCTCGAATTCCGAATCCCCGACGGTTTTGAATTCCTTGATCAGCTTGCGGAAGCGCTGATCCCGGGTGGCGTAGAGGCGCTCGCTCTGCTCCAGCATCCGGTCCAGATACAGGGCGCGATAGGCGGGGATATGCATTTTTCCGCTGACAAACTCCTTCGCGGACACTCCCAGAGCCTCAAGCATGGCGCTGAGCCGGGCCGTATCCTCGTCCAGCTGCACCCAGCTGCCGGAGCGAAGGCGGTGGTAGCTTTTCTTTTTCCGATAGCTTTGCAGGATTTCCAGCAGCTCCTCCCGGCTGACCTCGCCGGAATCCACCTTCAGATCCAGGAGGCTTCCGTCGGAAAGGGAGACGCCGACCTGCACCTGGGGCATCCGGCGAATCCGGAGGGCGTCGAAGGCCGGCGTGCTGCGCACCTCGCAGAAGTCCGTCATCTCCCGCAGGCCCTCGTCCATCAGCCGGAGCAGAAGATCCTCCGACTCGTTAAAGAGGAACAGATCCCGGGCGGGATCCTCGCGCTGGAAATAGCGGCGCATCAGCTCCAGGGCGCGGTTTTCCGCCGGATAGGCCCGGAAGGGCTGGCGGACGAAGCCGGGCTTTTGCCAGTCCAGGATGGAGCATTCCTCGACCCCGTAGGTCACCGCCACCCGCGCCACCGGCAGCTTGTTTTCCGCGTCCAGATAGATGGTGAATTCCGGCCGGGGCGGCATCCAGGGCGCGATGGCGTCCGCGTCCGGCTCCTCGATCTCCGCCAGCTGCCGCAATTCCGGCAGAATGGTATAGTAAAACTCGGACAGGTGGTTCCGGCCGATCCGCAGGTCCACCTCCCCGCCGGACACCAGATCCTCCAGAGGCTTCATCTTCTCCGCCCATTCCGGGGTGACCCGGGCCAGCAGGCCGCCCTCCTCGTCCACGGAAAGGCAGTAATCAAACCGGCCCCCGGGGATCATCTCCGGCATCCGGCCCCACAGCCGAACCCCGTGGAAGATGCCCCGCTCGTCGACCATCTGGTTCAGCCGCAGCCGGGCCTCCGGATCCGCCTCCGCCAGACGCAGGGGATGGGTTTTCTTTCCCTCGGCGCTCTTTTCCACCATTTCCAGGCTCAGCCCCTGGGCCGTGTCATAGAAAAGGTCGATGCGCCCGCCGAAAAGGGGGAGCTCGTTTTTCAGCGCCGGAATGCTGACCGTTTCGCTGAACCACCGGTTTCGCTGGCGGACGGTCGTCTGGCGGTTCTCGGTGACCGAATCCTTGATCAGCTGATAGAATTTCGCGCTGCGCTCGTCGAAGGTGTCCGCGTCGAAGCGCAGCTCCTCCTTTTTGCCCAGGGGGAAGGGCTTCCGGTCCTCCACGGCGGTCACCAGATCGTTCAGGCTCTTGACGGCGTACATCTTTCCCGCCCCGATTTTCCAGGTCAGGGAGAGCCTGTCCGACTCCTCCAGCAGGGTCGGGTGCAGCGAGACCGGGCGCCCCGCCTCCCCGGCCTTTTCCGCCTTGCCGAGCCGGGTTGAAAAGGCCCGGAACAGCTTCTGGCCGGCGTAATCGGTGGCGTCCCCCCGATCCTCGTTCTGTTCGATCCAGTTTTTCATATACCGGAGCATGGCCAGCGCGTGTGGACAGAAGGCCTTTCGCCGGATCTGCCCCGGAACGGGGGTGTATTTTCCATCCATGTAGCCCGGGCAGCGGTATTCCCCGCAGCGCAGGCTTTCAATCTGCTTCTGGGAAATGACCAGGCCGGCCTCGTAGCCCTTTTCATACTGGCACAGCAGGCCCCCCGTTCCGTTGGCGTAGAAGCCGTAACGGATTCCGCCCCCCTGCAGGGAGGGCAGCACTTTTTCGGACTCCTGCCAGTCCTTTTCCAGAATCAGGGTGTCCGCCGTAATGGCGGCAAAATCGAAGAAGCGGTAGCTGTCCGCCCCGCCGTCGCCGGACTGGAAGGGGGTCACGGTTTTCAGCCTCGCCAGGGCCTCCTCCGCTTCCTTTTTTCTTCGCTCCTCCTCCTGGCGCCGCCTTTCCGCTTCCTTTTTTCTTTGCTCCTCCTCCTGGCGCCGCCTTTCCGCCTCCTGTTCCCGGCGCCGGACCGCCAGGCCGCTTCTTTGCAGCAGGGCTTTGGCCTTCAGCGGGATGGAAGGATTCCACCGCTCCAGCCGGAAAAGCACCGCCGCCATATGCCTGCAGTTTTTTCCTCTCTGCGCGAAGGTGCAGTCGCAGGCCATGCTCTCCACCAGGCCCCCTTCGGTCAGAACCACGGTGACCATGCGGAATTCCTGCGTCCCGGAGATCGAGGCGAAGATCTCATACGACCCGTCCTCTGTCACATCCTCGTTTTCGATCTCCACCATACCGTGGCGATAATACTCCTGCCCTCCGGCCCTGGTTCCCGGGTCAAACAGGCCCTTCCAGCTGATGTTCATTTTCTCTTCCTCCCCGTCTTTTCCCAGAAGCCCTCGCCTGTCCGGACGCGGGCGCCAGACACGTACCTTTCATCCGCTCGCTCCTCCGTCCGCCGCGAGGGCACAGGACGCGCGCTTTTCTCCGCCTTCCTCCGGCTCGCTCCTCCGCCCGCCGCCGCAGCCGGCCTTACGCCAGCAGCCGGCCGGTCGCCTCATCCTCATACTGGCGGGTATACAGCCGGTAATAGTATCCCTTTTTCGCGATCAGCTCCGCGTGGGTGCCCTGCTCGACGATCTTCCCGTCCTGCACCACCAGGATCAGATCCGCGCCTTTGACCGTGGACAGCCGGTGGGCGATGACCAGGGAGGTGCGCCCCCGGATGATGGTATCGATGGCCGCCTGGATCTTCTGCTCCGTCAGGGTATCCACGGAGGCGGTCGCCTCATCCAGCACCAGGATCCGGGGATCCGCCAGGATGGCCCGGGCGAAGGAGATCAGCTGCTTTTCCCCGGTGGAAAGCAGGTCGCCCCCCTCGCCGACGTCGGTATCCAGCCCCTTTTCCAGCCGGGCCACCACCTGATCGGCGGACACCAGCCGCAGCGCCCGCTGGATATCCTCCTCGGTGGCGTCGGGGCGGCCGTAGAGCAGGTTGTCCCGGATGGTGCCGGAGAAAAGGTGGGGCGTCTGGAGCACATAGCCCAGGGCGCTGTGGAGCCAGAGCTGGGAGCGCTCCCGCGCGTCCCTTCCGTCGATGAGCACCCGCCCCTCCGTCGGCTCAAAGAAGCGGCAGACCAGGTTCACCAGGGTGCTTTTTCCGGCGCCGGTCTCCCCGACGATGGCGATATTGGAGCCGAAGGGGATCTCCAGGCTGAAATGGCGCAGGACGTATTCCTCCCCGTCGGGATAGCGGAAGGATACGTCGTCAAAGGCGATATCCCCCCGGATGGGCTCCCAGTTTTCCTTCTTCGGCTCAAAGGCGTCGCCGTATTTCGCGATCACCTCCGGCGTATCCCGTACATCCGGCTCCGTCCCGAGCAGCCGGGTCAGCCGCTCGATATTGACCTGGGTGGTAATGACATTGGCGATGGCGTCCACCAGCCAGCGCACCGGCTCCATCAGCCCCTGGGCGTAGCTCATGAACATGGAAAAGGTGCCGACCTCGCTTTCCGCGATATAGCCGCCCCGCCAGAGCACGATCGCCAGGGCCAGGGAGGAGGCCAGATGCATCGTGGCGGCGAAGAGCCCCCGCAGCCGGGCGGCGTGCACCCCGGCCCGGCTGATTTCCGCCGTGTCCCGGGTAAAATCCCCGCCCATCTTTTCCTCGATGACCAGGGCCTTGATGGTTTTCGCGCCGGTAATTCCCTCGTTGAAATCCCCGGTGATTTTGCTGTTCAGCTCCCGGATGCGGCGGTCGGCCTGGATCAGGCGCTTCTGAAAAACCCCATACAGCACGGCGATCACCGGCAGAATCAGCAGCACCAGCAGGGCCAGACGGGCGTTAATCGCCAGCATCACCGCCGCCGAGCCCACCAGATAGGTCGTATGCCAGACGCCGTCCATCATCGTCCAGGAGACCAGGGAGCCGATCCGCCCCGTGTCGCTCATGACGCGCGAATGAATATAGCCGACGCTGTTCTGGTTATAGTAGCTGAAGGACAGCTTCTGCAGATGGTAAAAGGCGGCGCCGCGCAGATCCCGGTTCACCCGCACTTCCGTCGCCATGGCGCCCCGGCAGGCGATATAGTTCATTCCCGCCGTAAAGAGCATCATTCCCAGGTACGCGGCCAGATAGAGGGGCAGGGTATCCAGGGTTTTCAGCGCCACGAAATGATCCAGGGCGTAGCGCTGCAAAAGCGGCTGGGCGATATCCATCGACGACCCCGCCAGGCCGCAGAGGATCATCGTCGCCAGCACCCGCCGGTATTTTTTCAGATAGGGGGCCAGGCGGGGAATGCCGAAAAACGACAGGGACGTTTTCTTTTCCGCTTCCATTACGCGCCCTCCTCCTCCCGGCCCAGGCTCTGGATCCGGTTGATTTCCTGATACAGCCCCGGCTGACGCCTCAGTTCCTCCGGCGTCCCCAGCTGGGCCACCCGCCCGTGATCGAGCACCAGCACCTGATCCGCCCGGGACAGGGTGGTAATCCGGTGGCTGATCAGGATGACGGTGGCCGTTCCGAAGCGCTTCTCCAGCTCCCGGCGGATTTTCGCGTCGGTCTCCGTGTCCACCGCCGACAGGGAATCGTCGAGGATCATGATGGGCGTATGCTGCGCCAGCATCCGGGCGATGGCCGCCCGCTGCTTCTGGCCCCCGGAAAGGGTTACGCCCCGCTCGCCCACGAAGGTGTCGTAGCCCCGGGCAAAGCCGTCGATGGTTTCCTCCAGGCACGCCGCCCGGGACGCCTCCCGCATGTCCGCCTCGGACAGGGCGGAGGAGGTGATGGTCAGGTTTTCCTTCAGGGTCCGGGAAAACAGGAAGGGTTCCTGCAGCACCATCCCGATGTTTCCGCGCAGATGGGCCAGGCGGATTTTCCGGATATCGGTACCCCCGATGGTGATCCGGCCGTTTTCCGGGGGCAGGGGATAGAGCCGGTCGAGCAGATACATCAGGGTGCTTTTCCCGCTGCCCGTTCCCCCGAGGATGCCCAGGGTCGTGCCGGCGGGAATGGTGAGGCTGATGTCGTGGAGCATCTCCGGCGCCCCCTCGTAGGCGAAGGACACGTGCTCGAAGCGGATATCCCCGTCCATGGGCGGCTCCTCCGCCCCGGGCAGATCCCGCTCCTCCTCCGCGGCCATGATTTCGCAGACGCGGTCCAGGGACACGCCGGCCTTGCTCATCTCGCTGATCATCCGGCCGAGCTGGCGGATGGGCCAGACCAGCATGCCGTTATAGCTCATGAAGGCGATGTATTCCCCGCCGGTCATCCGGCCCCGCAGGCAGAACACCGCCCCGAAGACCACCGCCAGCATGACCTGGAGCCAGCTGAGCACGTCGCTGACGTTCCAGAACCGGGCCATCCGGCTGCCCATCCGAACCCAGAGGGAGGTGTAGTACTCGTTGTGCTGATCGAAGCGATCCTTTTCATAGCGCTCCCGGCCGAAGGCCCGGACCACCCGGACCCCCGTCAGGTTTTCCTGCACCATGGCGGACAGCTTTCCCTCGTTTTCGTCGCAGCGCTGGAAATCCTTCCGCGCCTGATGATGAAACCAGACGGAATAGCCGATCACCACCGGCATGGGAAGGGAGACGATGCCCGTCAGGGCCGGGTTCATGCTCAGCATGAAAACCAGCCCCATCACCACCAGGATCAGAATCCGGATCAGGCCGGTCATCTGCTCGGAGATGAAGTTCCGGGTCGTCTCGATATCGCTGGTGCAGCGCTGAATGATATCCCCGGTATGATGCCGCATATGCCATTGGAAGGGGAGGCGCTCAATATGGTTGAACAGCCGGTCCCGCATGGTTTTGACCAGGGTTTCGCTGCCCCGGGCGTTTTCCACCCGGAAGCCGTACTGGCAGGCCGCCTTCACCACGGCCACCGCCAGGATCGCCAGCGCCATGATCCACAGATGGGCCCGGAGATAGGCGGGACCGCCGGCGGCCGAAACCAGGGAGCGGACCGTCGGGCTCAGGGCCTCCATCGGGGCGCCGCCCAGCACCTGATCCACCGCCACCCGGATGATCTGGGGCATCACCATATCCGCCAGGGCGGCCAGCGCGGCGCAGAGCATGCAGGCCAGAAAGAACAGCCTGCTTCCCCTCAGAAAATCGGCAAGCAGCCTCCCCCGGTCAGGGGAGGCCTTCGCCTTTGCAACCGTATGATCCATTCGACTCCTTCTGCCCTTCCCGGGCCTGTTTCTTCCTGATTCATTCCCCGACTTCCGGATCCCGCCTTCGGTCTTTTCCGCATCCGGGCCGCTTCCCGTCTTCCGCCCTTTTCCACCGCAGGATCCGGTTCGCTCCGGCGCGGGCGCCGTAATGGCCGCTTCTCCCTCATTCACCCGCCGGCGCGCAGGATTTCCAAACGTTGGAAAAATTATAACATGCGGGTTTCCCCTTGGCAAATGATTGTGTTTTTTCGTTGTATTGCCAGCCGAAGGGAATTGACAGGCCGAAGATAAGCGCTGTAAACTTTTCGCAAGAGACAAGGGCGTCTTCGGGCCTTTTCCCCCGGGGGCGTCTTTTGGATACAAAAGTGGAAAAGGAGGAAAAAAGATGAATACGAAGAAGAGTTGGATGTTCGCGGCCGCGGCGGCGGGAACGCTGGCGGCGGGAGGCGCCCTGGCGGAGGGCGGCGGCTTTCTGGACACGGTCGCCCGGGTCAACAGCGCGGTCAACGGCGTGGTCTGGGGTGTTCCCGCCCTGGCGCTGCTGGCGTTTGTGGGCGTGCTGATGACGGTGCTGACCAGGGTGTTCCAGGTTACGCATTTCGGCCACTGGATGAAAAAGACCATCGGCGCCGTGTTCCAGGATAAGCACGTCACCTCCCATACCCGGGACAAGAGCATTTCCCAGTTCCAGAGCCTGTGCACGGCCCTGGCCGCGACGGTCGGCACGGGCAACATCGTCGGCGTGGCCGGCGCGATCCTGGTCGGCGGCCCCGGCGCGGTATTCTGGATGTGGGTCATGGCCTTCCTGGGCATGATGACCAACTATTCCGAAAACGTCCTGGGCATCTTTTACCGGCGGAAGAATTCCCACGGGGAATGGTCCGGCGGCGCCATGTATTATCTTCGGGACGGCCTGGGCGCGAAAAAGGGCTGCCAGGGAATCGGCAAGGCGCTGGCGTGGCTCTTCTCTCTGTTCTGCCTGATCGCCTCCTTCGGCATCGGCAACATGACCCAGGTGAACTCCATTTCCGGCAACATGTCCGCGGTCTTCGGCGTGCCTACCTGGGTGACCGGCCTGGTGATTACGGTCATGGTCGGGCTGGTGGTGGTGGGCGGCCTGAAGCGCATCGCCGCGGTTACGGAGAAGATCGTGCCCTTCATGGTGATCCTCTACATGATCGGGACCATCGCCATCTTCGTCATGAACATCTCCCACATCCGCAGCGTCTTCGGCGCCATCTTCAAGGGCGCCTTCGCCGTCCAGGCGGCCACCGGCGGCGTCATCGGATACGGCATCCGGCTGGCCATCGAGCAGGGCATGAAGCGCGGCGTCTTCTCCAACGAGGCCGGCCTGGGCTCCTCGGTCATGGTGCATTCCAACTCCAATGTCAAGGAGCCCGTCAAGCAGGGCATGTGGGGTATCTTCGAGGTCTTTGCCGACACGATCATCGTCTGCACCCTGACGGCCTTCTCCATCCTGTCCTCCGGGCTGATCGACCTGGGAACGGGCAAGCTGATCGGGGAGGCCTATGTCAACAGCTCCGGCCAGTCCCTGGTGCTGACGAAGGCCAACCTGGTTTCCTCCGTCTTCGACAAGCAGTTCGGCTTCATCGGCTCCGCCTTCGTGGCCGTTTCGATCATGCTCTTCGCCTTCTCGACGGTGCTGGGCTGGAGCCATTACGGCACGAAGGCCTGCGAATATCTGCTGGGCGAAAAGCGGACGATTCCCTATCGGGTGCTGTTCGTGCTGCTGGTCTTCGGCGGCGCGGTCATGGGCGACAACCTGGCCTGGGATCTGGCGGACACCTTCAACGGCCTGATGATGATCCCCAACCTGATCGGCGTCATCGCCCTGTCGGGAACGGTGACGAAGATTACGAAGAACTACGTGGACCGGGTGCTGAAAGGGAAAAAGGAAAAACCCCTGTATTCCGCCTTCCCGGATATTCAGGCGATGCAGGAAGCCGCCCCGAACACACCGGAGGACTGA